>NZ_DBNGVP010000162.1:0-50857 GCF_057119385.1 Archangium sp.
CATCAAGGTGGGCGAGGAAATCGAGATCGTGGGTCTGCGCCCGACGCAGAAGACGGTCGTCACGGGCGTGGAGATGTTCCGCAAGCTGCTGGACGAGGGCCGCGCGGGCGACAACATCGGCGCGCTGGTGCGCGGCCTGAAGCGTGAGGACCTGGAGCGTGGCCAGGTGCTGGCCAAGCCGGGCTCCATCACCCCGCACACCAAGTTCAAGGCTCAGATCTACGTGCTCACGAAGGAGGAGGGTGGCCGTCACACCCCGTTCTTCAAGGGCTACCGCCCGCAGTTCTACTTCCGCACCACGGACGTGACGGGCACGGTGAAGCTGCCCGACAACGTGGAGATGGTGATGCCCGGCGACAACATCGCCATCGAGGTGGAGCTGATCACCCCTGTGGCCATGGAGAAGGAGCTGCGCTTCGCCGTTCGCGAGGGTGGCCGTACCGTGGGCGCCGGCGTCGTGGCCGAGATCATCGCGTAGTTCCGTCGTTTTCTCCGCTTCCCCGGGCTTTTGTTCAGAAAAGTTCGGAGAAGTCGGAATAAGGTTGCATCCACCAGGGGCCGGTGGTACAAGCCGCGCCCCTTCGTTCGAAGAAATGGCTCTGTGACATCCAGGGGACGTTGGTCGTAGCGCCTCCCGAAGGCAGAGGCCGTTTAAAGAGGTTTTTGCGAATGGCGACACAGAAGATCCGCATCCGGCTGAAGGCGTACGACTCCAAGCTCCTGGATCAGAGCGCTGGCGAGATCGTGGAGACGGCTCGGCGCACGGGCGCCAAGGTGGCCGGTCCGATCCCCCTGCCCACGCGCATCAACAAGTTCACGGTTCTGCGCTCGCCGCACGTGGACAAGAAGAGCCGCGAGCAGTTCGAGATCCGTACTCACAAGCGCCTGCTCGATATCCTCGAGCCGACCCAGCAGACGCTGGACGCGCTGATGAAGCTGGATCTCTCGGCCGGCGTTGACGTGGAGATCAAGTCCTGAGGAAGCGGGGCTGAGCCCTCGCGGTTCCACTCCGTTCCCCAGAGGAAAGAGCCATGGCGAAGTTCGACGTAGTCGACTTGGATTTGAAGAAGGTGTCGGAGCTTGAGCTCTCCGACGATGTTTTCGGTGCCGAGCCGAACGCGAACCTCTTTTATGAGGTCGCGAAGATGCAGCAGATCAACCGGCGCCGGGGTACGGTGGGTGTGAAGAACACCTCGCTGGTGAGCGGCGGTGGCAAGAAGCCCTGGAAGCAGAAGGGCACTGGCCGCGCTCGTCAGGGTTCCATCCGCGCCTCCCACTGGGTGGGCGGCGGTAAGGCGATGGCCCCGAAGCAGCGGGACTACTTCTACCGTCCCCCGAAGAAGGTCCGTCGCGGTGCGCTCAAGGCGGCTCTGTCGCTGCGCGCCCGGGAGAAGACGCTCATCATCGTGAGCGACTTCAGCCTGTCGGCTCCCAAGAGCAAGCAGGCCTTCGAGGCTCTGACCAAGCGCCTGAAGCTGTCCGGCGCGCTGGTCATCGACGCCAAGGACAACACCAACCTGCACCGCAGCGTGCGCAACCTGGCGAAGTTCGACGTTCTGCCCCCCGAGGGTCTGAACCTCGAGTCCGTGCTCCGCCACAAGCACCTGGTGCTCACTTCCGCGGCCGCGAAGGCCATCGAGGGGGCGCTCTCGTGAATATCAACGACGTCATCAAGGGACCGCTCATCACCGAGAAGCTGGACGCGGCCCGCGAGAAGTTCCGGCAGTACTCGTTCATCGTCGACAAGAAGGCCAGCAAGTACGACGTGGCCAACGCCGTCGAGAAGCTCTTCAAGGTGAGCGTCGAGGGTGTGCGGACCAACATCGTGCGCGGCAAGACGAAGCGCGTGGGTCGCTCGATTGGCAAGCGGCCGAACTTCAAGAAGGCGGTCGTGACCCTGAAGGAAGGGGACAAGATCGAGCTCTTCGAGGGAGGCGCGGTCTAGCGCACTGCGCTGACCGTCGTTGAGGAACCACCATGGGCATCAAGAAGTACAAGCCGACCTCCGCCGCCCGTCGTCTGATGACCGCGTCTGACTTCGCGGACATCACCAAGGGCAAGCCGGAGAAGAAGCTCACCGAGTCCCTGTCGAAGTCCGGCGGCCGTAACGTCCACGGCCACATCACCCGCCGCCACCAGGGCGGTGGTCACAAGCGCCGCTACCGCGTCATCGACTTCAAGCGTCGGGACAAGGACGGCGTGCCGGCCAAGGTCGCCGCGGTCGAGTACGACCCCAACCGCTCCGCCAACATCGCCCTCCTGCACTACGCGGATGGCGAGAAGCGCTACATCCTCGCCCCGGTCGACCTCAAGGTCGGTGACACCGTCATGGCGGGTGAGGGCGCGGACATCCGTCCGGGCAACAGCCTCCCGCTGATCAACATCCCGATCGGTACCATCATCCACAACGTGGAGCTGAAGCCGGGCCGTGGCGCCCAGATCATCCGCTCCGCCGGTTCCTCCGGCCAGTTGATGGCCAAGGAGGGCCGCTACGCCCAGGTTCGTCTGCCCTCGGGCGCCGTGCGCATGGTCCTCATCGAGTGCCGTGCGACCGTGGGCCAAGTGGGCAACCTGGAGCACGAGATCATCCGCATCGGCAAGGCCGGCCGCAGCCGCTGGCTGGGCATCCGGCCCACCGTCCGCGGTCTGGCGATGAACCCCGTCGACCACCCGCACGGTGGTGGTGAGGGTAAGTCCGGCCAGGGTAATCCGCATCCGGTGTCGCCGTGGGGCCAGAAGACCAAGGGTCTCAGCACGCGCACCAACAAGCGTACTGACAAGTTCATCGTGAGCGTCCGCCGTCCGGGCGCGCGCAGCCAGTAGTCGAGGGTTCACACAATGGCGCGTTCGATCAAGAAGGGTCCGTTCGTCGATGGTTTCCTCGTGAAGAAGATCGAGGACATGATCAAGACGAACAAGAAGAGTGTTGTGAAGACGTGGTCCCGGCGTTCCACCATCCTGCCGGAGTTCGTGGGCCACACCTTCGCGGTGCACAACGGCCGCAAGTTCATCCCCGTCTTCGTGACCGAGAACATGGTGGGCCACAAGCTCGGCGAGTTCGCCCCGACGCGTACGTTCGGCGGCCACTCGGCGGAGAAGAAGGTCGCCAAGGGCAAGTAGCCGGCCCCGCTGACCAGCGGCGTCCGCCAGAGGAGATGACATGGAGTCGAAGGCACATCTGAGGTTCCTGCGCATGTCGCCCCGGAAGGTTTCCACGGTGGCGGCACTCGTCCGGGGCAAGCCGGTGGGGCAGGCCCTGAACATCCTGCGCTTCACCAGCCGCGCTGCGGCCGTTCCCGTGGCCAAGCTCATCAAGAGCGCCGTGGCCAACGCCACCGACCTGTCCAAGGGCCAGGTCGATGTGGACCGGCTGATCGTGAAGACGATCTCGGTGGATCAGGGTCCGACCCAGCGCCGCTATATGCCGCGCGCCATGGGCCGCGCCACGCGCATCAACAAGAAGACCAGCCACATTCACGTGGTGCTGGAGGAGGCGGCCAAGAAGTAAGGCCGCCCCCTGGCGCCCCACGCAACCGATTCGAAGGAGAAGCACGTTGGGCCAGAAAGTCCATCCCATTGGGTTCCGCCTCGGGGTCATCAAGACCTGGGACTCCAAGTGGTTCGAGCACAAGAACTACGCGCAGTGGCTGCATGAAGACATCCGCATCCGCGAGTTCGTGAAGAAGTCGCTCGCCCACGCGGGTGTCTCCAAGGTGGAGATCGAGCGCGCGGCGAACAAGGTGAAGGTCAACGTGCACACCGCGCGCCCGGGCATCGTCATCGGCAAGCGCGGTGCCGGCATCGAGACGGTGAAGAAGGACCTCCAGCAGTTCACCAAGAACGAGGTCTTCCTCAACATCGTCGAGGTCCGCAAGGCCGAGACGGACGCGCAGCTGGTGGCCGAGAACATCGCCACCCAGCTCGAGCGCCGTATCGCCTTCCGCCGCGCCATGAAGAAGGCGCTGCAGACGGCGATGAAGTTCGGCGCCAAGGGCATCCGCGTCTCCTGCTCCGGCCGTCTCGGCGGCGCGGAGATGGCCCGCTACGAGTGGTACCGCGAGGGCCGCGTGCCCCTGCATACCCTCCGCGCGGACATCGACTACGGTTTCGCCGAGGCCAAGACGACCTACGGCAAGATCGGTTGCAAGGTCTGGATCTGCCGCGGCGAGGTGCTCCCCACCAAGGGTGGCCAGGCCGCGCCGGCCGCCAACCGCTAACTCTTCCCCGGGAGCCGCTCCGTGAGGGGCGGCTCGCTCGGGCCTGAAGGACACCGACGATGCTTCAGCCTGCTCGTACGAAATACCGCAAGATGCACAAGGGCCGCACGCCCGGCCAGGCCCACCGCGGCAGCGATCTCACCTTCGGTGAGTACGGCCTGATGTCCCTGCAGCCGGGGTGGATCACCTCGCGGCAGATCGAGGCGGCCCGTATCGCGATGACGCGCCACATCAAGCGTGGCGGCAAGATCTGGATCCGCGTGTTCCCGGACAAGCCGATCACCAAGAAGCCCGCCGAGACCCGCATGGGTACCGGTAAGGGTGGTGTGGAGTTCTACGTGGCGGTGGTCAAGCCCGGCCGCATCCTCTACGAGATGGAGGGTATGACGCCCGAGGTTGCCACGGCCGCCATGAAGCTGGCCCAGGCGAAGCTGCCCGTGCTGACGAAGATCGTCAGCCGCAGCGAGCTGGCCCTCTAGTTTTCTGCCTCCGGGCGGCCCACCTGGTGTAGAGGGGCCGCCCGCTGGCTTGAAGGAGATTTGAAGATGGCGACTGCGAAGGAACTCAAGGAGCTCTCGGCGGACGACCTGCAGCGGCGCGCGGCCGAGCTGCGCGAGACGCTGTTCCAGGATCAGCTCAAGCGGGCCACCGGCTCGCTCGACAACCCGTCCGAGCGCACCCAGCACAAGCGCGACCTGGCGCGCATCCTGACCGTCCTGGGGGAGAAGTCCCGGGCGGAGAAGAAGGCTTAGGAGCTTTTCTCATGGCTGAAGCGACTCAATCCACCTCTGCCAAGATCTCCACCCGCGGCCGTCCCAAGACCCGCGTGGGGATCGTGACCTCCAACAAGATGCAGAAGACGGTGGTCGTCACCGTCTCGCGCCGCGCGTCTCACCCGAAGTACGGGAAGATCATGAGCATGCGCGAGAAGTACAAGGCGCACGTCGAGGATCACGACTATCCGGCCAAGATCACCATCAACGAGGGTGACCGGGTGCGGATCGCCGAGACCCGTCCTGCTTCCAAGGACAAGCGCTGGCGCGTGGTCGAGGTGTTGGAGAAGAGCAAGAACGTCTGAGCCGTCCGAGCTCGCGCAGCCCACAGGCGCGCGAGGCCGTGGCTCGAGCCGCGCGGTGCCCGTCCTCACCGGATGGGCCTGCCGTAGCTGAGATAGGAGATTCCAGATGATTCAGATGACGAGCGTGCTCGACGTGGCCGACAACTCGGGCGCCAAGAAGGTGTTCTGCATCAAGGTGCTCGGTGGCTCGAAGCGCAAGTACGCGTCCATCGGCGATGTGATCGTCGTGTCGGTGCGCGAGGCGCTGCCGAACTCCAAGGTGAAGAAGGGTGACGTGGCCAAGGCGGTCATCGTGCGCACCGCGCGCGAGGTGGGCCGTCCGGATGGCAGCTACATCAAGTTCGATGGCAACTCCGCCGTCCTCATCAACAAGGACATGGAGCCCATCGGGACGCGCATCTTCGGGCCGGTGGCCCGCGAGCTCCGCGCCCGCAAGTTCATGAAGATCATCTCGCTCGCTCCCGAGGTCCTCTAGTAGGGCATCAGGCGGTCCGCGAGGAGGGAGAGGAACCATGGAGAAGCTCAAGGTTGGAGACACCGTCCAGGTCATCGCCGGCGCCGAGCGCTCGGAGAAGACCCCGGCGACCAAGCGTGGCAAGGTGCTGAAGATCGACCGGGAGGCCCAGCGCGTGACCGTCGAGGGCCTGCGCCTGGTCAAGCGCCACCTCCGCAAGACGCCCCAGCAGCCCGAGGGCGGCATCGTGGAGAAGCCGGGCACCATCCAGATCTCGGACGTGCAGGTGGTTTGCGCCAAGTGCGACAAGCCCACCCGCGTCGGTGTCCGGGTTGATGGGGACAAGAAGAAGCGGTTCTGCAAGAACTGCGACGCCCTGATTGACTAGGGGTGCCGGTTCGGGCATGTATGCGCGCCCTTTGCCCTACCTCGGGTGAGGGGAGGGCGGGCGAGCATACCCGGGGCCCCGAAGGACCCGTGGGGGCTCCGGTGTTTCCAGTTTCCACGCAGCACTGATCGGCGCGCTGGGTCCACGGCGGCGCTCCGAAGCAGAGGACAAGACGATGGCTGAAGAGAAGAAGGACGCGGCGAAGAAGGAAAAGAAGGGCCGCAAGAAGGAAGAAGTCAAGAAGGCCGGTTTCGCGGCGAACATCGAGGAGGGTCTGAAGGTTGGCCCCGCGCGTCTCAAGGTGCGCTTCCGCAAGGAGGGCATCCCGGCGCTCATGAAGGACCTGGCGCTCAAGAACCCGATGCAGGTTCCCCGCCTCGAGAAGATCGTCGTCAACATGGGTCTGGGCGAGGCGCTCGCCAACAACAAGATCCTTGAGTCCGCCGTGGACCAGCTGGGTGCCATCACCGGCCAGAAGCCCGTGGTGACCCGCGCCCGCAAGTCCATCGCGAACTTCAAGCTGCGCCAGGGCCAGGCCATCGGCTGCGCCGTCACGCTGCGCGGCGACCGCATGTACGAGTTCCTGGACCGCCTCATCACCGTGGCGCTGCCGCGCGTGCGTGACTTCAAGGGCGTGTCCCCCAAGGCGTTCGACGGGAAGGGCAACTACACGCTCGGCGTCCGCGAGCAGATCATCTTCCCGGAAATCAACTACGACCAGATCGAGAAGGTGAAGGGGCTCAACATCAGCTTCGTCACCACCGCCGCGAACGATGAGCAGGGGCTGGCGCTGATGCGTCACTTCGGCATGCCGTTCCGCACGTAACGAGGATTCGCATCCATGGCCAAGCTCTCGAAGATCGCCCAGGCGAAGCGCAAGCCGAAGTTCTCCGTCCGCGCGTACAACCGCTGCCCGCTCTGCGGCCGGCCCCGCGCGTTCCTGCGGAAGTTCAACATGTGCCGTATCTGCTTCCGGCACCGCGCGCTCCGCGGCGAGATCACCGGCGTCACCAAGTCGTCCTGGTAGTCGGACGCGGGCTTCCGGACCTCGAGCAGGGGTCCGGGTGCCTGGTCCGCCCCTGAAGGGCGGGCCGAAGCAGTGAAATGCATGGCAGCCGTGGCGAACCCCCGGGATGGGCCCGGCAGGCGCGGCGGTTGCGAGCGCGGACGCGGTGAAGCCGCTCCGCACGGAAGGTACTTTCATGTCGGTTGTCAACGATCCCATTGGCGACATGCTGACCCGCCTGCGCAACGGCTCGCGCGCGCGTCACGACAAGGTCGTCATGCCCCACTCGAACCTCAAGGTCGAGATCATCAAGGTTCTCAAGTCCGAGGGCTTCATCGGGGACTACACGATCCACGAGCGCGCCCCGCAGAACGAGATCTCGGTCCAGCTGAAGTACGGCCCGGATCGCTCCCCGGCCATCACCGGCATTCGCCGCGTGTCCAAGCCCGGCCTGCGCCGTTACGTCAACGTGCGTGAGATTCCGCAGGTTCTCGGCGGCCTGGGCATCTCCATCCTCTCCACCTCGAAGGGCGTGATGGTGGACTCCGAGGCTCGCAAGCAGAAGGTCGGCGGCGAGCTGCTCTGCACCGTCTACTAGCCAGCCCCCCGGGTGCCGCGGCTCACCGCCGCGACCTGGACTGACTGCACTGAGGAAATCATGAGTCGGATTGGAAAGCTTCCGGTCAAGCTGGCGGACAAGACGAAGGCCACTGTGTCGGGCCGCCAGGTCAGTTTTGAAGGCCCCAAGGGCAAGATGGTCGTTCAGCTTCCCGCCAAGGGCGTGAAGGTGACGGTCGCGGGCGGTGAGGTCCGGGTGGAGCGCGAGGATGAGTCGCGCGAGGCCCGCAGCCTGCACGGCCTGACGCGCACGCTGCTGGCCAACGCGGCCAAGGGCGTGTCCACGGGCTTCGAGCGCCGCCTGGACATCCGCGGCGTCGGTTTCCGCGCCGAGGTCAAGGGCAAGACGATCAACATGTCGCTGGGCTACTCGCACCCGGTGGTGTTCAACCTGCCCGAGGGCGTGACGGCCGAGGTCGACAAGGCCGCGCGCACCGAGGACGGTCTGCCCACCCTCGGTCTGACGCTCCGGTCCGCGGACAAGGAGGCCCTCGGGGCCGCCGCCGTGAAGATCCGCGCGCTGCGCCCGCCCGAGCCGTACAAGGGCAAGGGCATCAAGTACTCGACCGAGAAGATCCGTCGCAAGGAAGGCAAGACGGGCACCGCCTAGTCGGAGTGAACACCCAACCGCGCGGCGCCACCTGGTGCCGCGCAATCATCCGGCGGTGGAAGTCCCCATCACCGCCGGACGGAGAAGGAATCATCCATGTCGAAGAAACTCGATCCGCGCCTCAAGAGGAAGGACCGCATCCGCCGGAAGCTCTCGGGTACCACCGAGCGCCCGCGTCTGTCGGTCTACAAGAGCCTCAAGCACATCTACGCCCAGGTGGTGGACGACACCACGGGCCGCACCCTGGCGTTCGCCTCGTCGCTCTCCAAGGAGCTCAAGGGCAATACCGAGGGCGACAAGAAGGCCGAGGCCAAGCGCGTGGGCGCCCTGATCGCCCAGAAGTGCAAGGCGGCCAATGTCGACGCGGTGGTGTTCGATCGCAACGGCTTCCCCTACCATGGCCGTATCGCCGCCGTGGCCGATGCCGCGCGTGAGGGCGGGCTGAAGTTCTAGAAACCTTTCGAATAAGGAAGTTCCCAAGTGGCAACTCCGATCAATCCAAACGATCTCGACCTCACCGACCGCGTGGTGAATATCAACCGCGTCGCCAAGGTGGTGAAGGGCGGCCGGCGGTTCTCGTTCGCCGCGCTGGTGGTGGTGGGCGATGGTGCCGGCCACGTCGGCATCGGCCTGGGCAAGGCCAACGAGGTCCCCGAGGCCATCCGCAAGGGTGGCGAGAACGCGAAGAAGAACCTGTTCCGCGTTCCGCTGCAGGGCCACACCATTCCGCACGAGGTGCTCGGGCACTTCGGCGCGGGCTGGGTGCTCCTGAAGCCGGCCGGTGAGGGTACGGGCGTCATCGCCGGTGGTGCGGTGCGCGCGGTTCTCGAGGCGGCGGGTATCCGCAACATCCTGACCAAGAGCCAGGGCTCGCGGAATCCCCACAACGTGCTGAAGGCCACGGTGGCCGGTCTGAAGACGCTGCGTTCGCCGGAGCAGGTGTCGCGCCTGCGCGGCAAGGACGTGGGTCCCCAGAAGTCCGAAGAGGCGAGGGGTTAAATCATGGCGCTCAAGGTCAAGCTGACGAAGAGCTTCGCGGGTTCGTCCGTGGACCAGCTCGCGACCATCCGGAGCCTCGGGCTGAAGAAGTTCGGCGACGAGCGGCTCCTCCAGGACACGCCGGCGATTCGCGGCATGGTGAACAAGGTGCGTCACCTGGTGACGTCCGAGACGGTGCAGGGCGACGCCCCGAAGACGACCCGTCGCAAGCCCCGGCACATCCGGGAGCGCGACGCCGCGCGCGCCAGCCAGGCCTCCAAGGCCTAGGAAGAGGGTTCAGACAATGACTACGCTCAACAACCTGAAGCGCCCGGCGAACTCGTGGCACCGCAAGAAGCGGGTGGGCCGCGGCCAGGGTAGCGGTCTGGGCAAGACGGCCGGCCGCGGTGGCAAGGGCCAGAAGGCCCGTTCCGGCAACATGCGGTTCGAGGGCTTCGAGGGCGGTCAGAGCCCGCTGCAGCGCCGGCTGCCGAAGTTCGGCTTCATCTCCCCCAACCGCACCATCTACGCGGTGGTGAACCTGGCGGACCTCGAGGCGTTCGACGCGGGCGCCACGGTGGACGAGGCGGCGCTGAAGGCGCGTGGCCTGGTGAAGGGCCGCTACGACGGCGTGAAGGTGCTCGGCAACGGCACCCTCACCAAGAAGCTGACCGTCCGGGCGCACAAGCTCTCGGCCACGGCTCGCGAGGCGGTCGAGAAGGCGGGCGGTTCCGTCGACGAGCTGCCGCTCGTGGCCCACAAGCCCGAGTCCGCCGCGAAGGCCCACAGCGGTAAGGGTGTCAAGAAGGCCAAGTCGTGAGGGTAGGGCGCATCACACTCCTAGTGGTGCGCGCCGCTCTATCCGTGTAGGATTCCGCGCCCCTGTCCGAATTCGGATGGGGGCGCTGTTGTTCTCGCTGAAACCTTTTTGGGGGATGGTTCCCACGTGGCTCTGAACGCCTTCGCCAACGTCTTCCGCATCGCGGAGCTGCGCAGCCGGCTCATCTATACGCTGGGGCTGCTCGCGGTGTACCGCATCGGTATCTTCATCAACACGCCCGGCGTCGACCGAGCGGCGATGAACGCGTTCATGGACGCTCAGCGCCAGTCGGGCGGCCTGTTCTCGCTCTTCAACCTCTTCTCTGGCGGCGCCCTGGACCAGATGTCCATCTTCGGTCTGGGCATCATGCCGTACGTGTCCTCCTCCATCATCATCCAGCTGCTGGCGGTGGTGGTGCCCAGCCTGGAGCGTCTCCAGAAGGAGGGGGCGGGTGGACGGCAGAAGATCAACCAGTATACCCGCTACGGCACGATCCTCCTGTCCGTCATCCAGGGCATCGGCATCTCGCGCTGGCTGGCCTCGCTCGGCCGCTCCGACGCGGGACAGAACGGCTTCAACCAGATTGTCGTCCCCAACGACAACGCCTGGTTCACCTTCATGACCGTCATCTCCCTGACGGCGGGCACCGCGTTCATCATGTGGCTGGGTGAGCGCATCACCGAGCGCGGCATCGGCAACGGTATCTCCATCATCATCTTCGCGGGCATCGTGGCCGGTCTGCTGCCCAGCGGTAAGACGCTGCTGGACATGATCTCCCAGGAGATCATCAGCGTGGCCGCCGTGGGCGCCCTCCTGGCGTTCATGGTGCTGGTGGTGGGCGTGGTCTGCTACGTCGAGCGCGGCATGCGGCGCATCCCCGTGCAGTACGCCAAGCGGATGGCCGGGCGGCGGATGTTCGCGGGCCAGGCCACCTACTTCCCGATGAAGGTCAACACCGCGGGCGTGATTCCGCCGATCTTCGCCGGCGCGCTGCTGTCCTTCCCGGCCACCCTGGGCACCTGGTTCCCGGCGCTGCAGACGGTGCAGCGCAGCATCGAGGGCAGCCCCTGGGTGTACAACGGCATCTTCGTGCTGCTCATCATCTTCTTCTCGTTCTTCTACACGGCGCTGACCTTCCGGCCGGACGACGTGGCGGACAACATCAAGAAGCAGGGCGGCTACATCCCGGGCATCCGTCCGGGCCGTCAGACGGCGGACTTCATCGAGGGCGTGCTCAACCGCATCACCTTCGGTGGCGCGCTCTACCTGGCCGCCATCTGCGTGATTCCGTCCATCATCAGCAACGTGCTGGGCGTGCGCTTCACCTTCGGCGGCACCGCCCTGCTCATCGTCGTGGGCGTGGCGCTGGACACGGTGCAGCAGATCGAGGGTCACCTCATCAGCCGCAACTACGAGGGCTTCGCCGGTCCTCGCGGCCCGCGCATCCGCGGCCGGGTCCGCGTGGCGGCCTAGTCGAGTCAGTAGTTTCCCTGGCGCTCCTCCCCCCTCACCCCGGGGAGGAGCGCCTCGTCGTTGCAGGGGTGTGTTGAGCATCCTTCCTGACGAGCTGAGAGGAATCGAATGAACCTCATCCTGTTTGGCCCGCCCTTCGTGGGGAAGGGGACCCAGGCGAAGAATCTGTACGCGGAGTTCAAGCTTCCGCAGATCTCCACGGGCGACATCCTCCGCAAGGCGGTCCGCGAGGGCACCGAGCTGGGCAAGCTGGCCGGTCCGCTGATGGCCGCCGGTGCCTACGTGCCCGACGAGATCGTCATCGGCATCGTGGAGGAGCGCCTCAAGGAGCCGGACTGCGCCCATGGTTTCGTCCTGGACGGCTTCCCGCGCACCCCTCCCCAGGCCGAGGCGCTCGAGCGCATGCTCGCCCGGCTGGGCAAGAAGCTCGACGCCGTGGTGTCCCTCAAGGTGCCCCACGAGAAGCTCATCGAGCGTGGCTCGGGCCGGCGCTCGTGCCCCACCTGCGGCTCCGTCTACCACGTCTACCAGAACCCCCCGAAGCGGGCGGGCTACTGCGACAAGGACGGCACCGGCCTGGTGCAGCGCGATGACGACAAGGCGGACGTCATCGAGAAGCGCCTGAAGAAGTACGACGCGGAGACCGCGGCCCTGGAGCCGTTCTACGCGCAGCGCGGCCTGCTCAAGACGATCGACGGTGTCGGCTCGCCCGAGGGCGTGTACGCCGACATCAAGAAGGCCCTGGGCAGGGGCTGAGCAGGCGGGCAGGGGCAGCCGTGGGCCAGGTCGCGATCAAGAGCCGGGAGGAGATCGCCCTCATGCGCGAAGCCGGGCGCATCGTGAGCGAGATCCTGGACGAACTCGAGAAGGCCGTGGCCCCGGGTGTCACCACCTGGGACCTGGATGCCCTGTCCGAGAAGCTCATCTACCAGAAGGGCGCCAGGCCAGCCTTCAAGGGCTACCATGGCTTCCCGGCCTGCCTGTGCGCCTCCGTCAACGACGAGGTGGTACACGGCATCCCCTCCAAGCGGCGCAAGCTGCGGGAGGGGGACCTGATGAAGCTGGACTTCGGGGTCGTCTACCGGGGCTTCTTCGGGGACTCGGCCCGGACGGTGCCGGTGGGGACGGTGAGCTCCGAGGCCCAGACCCTGGTCAACACCACCCGGGAAGCCCTCCACAAGGGCATCCAGGCCATGGTGCCCGGCAACCGGCTCGGCGACATCGGCCATGCCGTCCAGCGCCACGTGGAGGCCCGGGGCTTCTCCGTGGTCCGGCTCTTCAGCGGCCATGGCATCGGCCGCCGCCTCCACGAGGAGCCGGATGTGCCCAACCACGGCCAGCCAGGCAGTGGCCTGAAGCTTCGTCCAGGAATGGTCCTCGCGCTCGAGCCCATGGTGAACCAGGGCACGGATGAGGTGATGGTCCTCGAGGATCAGTGGACAGCCGTGACGCGCGACAGCAAGCTTTCCGCTCACTTCGAGCACACCGTGCTCATCACCGAAGGAGGGCCGGAAGTCCTCACCCGGCACAGGGCCGGGTAGGCGAGCGGAATATGATGTGGTATACAGGGGTTCGTAGAAATTCGGTTTTACCGCGCGAGGATGCTTGCCACTTCTGGACCAAAGTGTTATCCCGCCGCGCTTCCAGAGTTCCGGTGGTCCGCGAGAGGGTTATCTGATTGCCGAAGGATGATTCCATCGAAGTCGAGGGGACCGTGATGGAGCCCCTCCCGAACGCGATGTTCCGTGTGGTGCTGGACAATGGCCACAAGGTGCTCGCGCATATCTCGGGCAAGATGCGGATGCACTTCATCCGAATCCTCCCGGGCGACAAGGTCAAGGTCGAGCTGTCCCCGTACGATCTGTCCCGGGGCCGGATCACCTACCGGGCGAAGTAGCAAGGGCTCGGTTCCGCGGAATGGCGGACCGGCCCTCGAGGCTTTTCTTTTCTAAAGCGAAGGAAGGGAAGTACCGCCATGAAGGTTCGGGCGTCCGTCAAGAAGATCTGCGACAAGTGCAAGGTTGTCCGCCGCAAGGGCATCGTGCGCGTCATCTGCGCCTCCAACCCGCGGCACAAGCAGCGCCAGGGCTAGGCCCCTCAGGGACCGAGCTCCAGACCAACTCACCAGAAGGAACGACTCAAGATGGCTCGTATCGCCGGCATCGACCTCCCGCCCAACAAGCGCGCGGTGATCTCGCTCCAGTACATCTACGGGATCGGCAACAAGTCCGCCCACGACATCATCACCGCGGCGGGAATCGACCTCGCCACCCGGACCAAGGACCTGACCGAGGAGCAGACTCGCAAGATCCGCGAGATCCTCGAGGCGACCTACAAGGTCGAGGGTGACCTCCGTCGCGAGGTGACCATGAACATCAAGCGGCTGATGGACCTGGGTTGCTACCGGGGTCTGCGTCACCGCAAGGGTCTGCCGGTCCGTGGTCAGCGGACGCACACCAACGCGCGTACCCGCAAGGGCCCGAAGCGCGGCATCGTGCGCGCCAAGCCGGCGACGGCCGCTCGCTAGTTCTTCCACCTGCGCCGGCCCCCTGAGGCGCCGGCGTCGATCACCTACCTCACGGAGCAACGAGTTCCATGGCTGAAGAGACCAACGCGCCTGCGGCCCCGGCCGCTGCGGCCCCCGCGACGGGCGACACCGCCGCCGCTGCGCGCAAGAAGGGCAAGAAGGGCAAGAAGAGCATCCTCAATGGCGTGGTCCACATCCAGTCCACGTTCAACAACACCATCATCACGATCACGGACGTGTCCGGGAACGTGATCTCCTGGTCCTCCGCTGGCGCCCGCGGCTTCCGCGGCAGCCGCAAGTCGACGCCGTTCGCCGCCCAGGTGGCCGCCGGTGACGCCGCGGCCAAGGCCATGGAGCACGGCTTGAAGAACGTGACGGTGCTGGTGAAGGGTCCTGGCGCGGGCCGTGAGTCCGCCCTGCGTGCGCTCGCCGCCGCCGGCCTGAAGATCGCGCTCATCCGCGACGTGACGCCCATCCCGCACAACGGCTGCCGTCAGCCCAAGCGCCGCCGCGTCTAGTTCCATCCCGGGCCGCTCTCCTGAAGGGGAGCGGTCCAGACCACCTCTACACGGAGAAGCATCGTGGCCCGTTATACCGCCTCCGCCTGCCGTATCTGCCGGCGTGAGAACCTGAAGATGTATCTGAAGGGTGACCGCTGCTACACGGACAAGTGTGCCATCGAGCGGCGTCCCTATCCCCCCGGTCAGCACGGCCAGGGCCGCGTGAAGTTCTCCGGCTACGGCGTGCAGCTGCGCGAGAAGCAGAAGGTCAAGCGCATGTACGGCCTGCTGGAGAGCCAGTTCCGCGGCTACTACCACCGCGCCTCCGCCGCCAAGGGCAAGACCGGTGAGAACCTCCTGCAGCAGCTGGAGCTCCGCCTGGACAACGTGGTGTTCCGCATGGGCTTCGCGGACACCCGCGCCGAGGCCCGCCAGCTGGTGCGTCACGGCCACTTCACGATCAACGGCAAGCGGGTCAACATCCCGTCCTTCGCCGTGAAGCCGGGCACCACCATCGAGGTGGCCGAGAAGAGCCGGAAGATCCTCCGCATCTCCGAGGCGCTGGAGACGGTGGATCGCCGCGGCGTGCCGCAGTGGATCGACCTGGACAAGAAGGGCTTCAAGGCCACGGTGCGCACCGCGCCGAACCGCGAGGACCTGACCATGCCGATCCAGGAGCAGCTGATCGTCGAGCTGTACTCGAAGTAATCGGCCTGGCTCGCCTCTCCCGGGCGAGACCTACCGCTGGAGCTGTCGTACGCGCCCTGGCCTCACCGCCGGGGCGTCGTGCTTCTACCGCAGGCCCCTCCGTGCAGCCCCGGGGCCGGCCGTTATTCAAAGCAACCCCGCGTGGCCATCCTCCCACCACCCCGGTGGGTAAGTCGGTGGTGGCGCACGTTCCCAGGAGCAGAAGACCATGGCTGACTCTTTCCTCGCGAAGAACTGGCGTGACCTCATCAAGCCCCGCCGGCTCGAGGTCGATCAGGACTCCCTCACCCCTACCTACGCCAAGTTCGTGGCCGAGCCGCTCGAGCGCGGTTTTGGCACCACGCTGGGCAACTCGCTGCGCCGCGTCCTGCTGTCGTCCCTGCAGGGTGCCGCCATCACCACGGTGAAGATCGAGGGCGTGGACCACGAGTTCACCACCATCTCCGAGGTGGCGGAGGACGTCACGGACATCGTGCTGAACCTGAAGGAGGTCCTCCTCCGGATGCACACGAATGAGCCGAAGACGATCCGCATCGAGGCCGAGGGCCCCAAGGAGATCAAGGCCGGTGACATCATCACCGACCAGGACGTGGAGATCCTCAACCCGGGTCACCACATCTGCACCGTCTCCGAGGGTGGCAAGGTCCGCATGGAGCTGACGTGCCGCCGCGGCCGCGGCTACGTGCCGGCCATGGCCAACAAGGTGGCGGGCTCGCCCATTGGCACCATCCCCATCGACTCGCTGTTCTCGCCCATCCGCAAGGTGAACTACCAGGTGACCAACGCCCGCGTCGGCCAGGTCACCGACTACGACAAGCTCGCCCTCGAGGTGTGGACGGACGGCTCCGTCACGCCCCAGGACGCCGTCGCCTACGCGGCCAAGATCATCAAGGAGCAGCTCACCGTCTTCGTCAACTTCGACGAGACCGAGGAGCCCGTGGCGGTCGAGGCCCCGAAGGAGGAGGCCAAGCTCAACGAGAACCTCTTCCGCTCGGTGGACGAGTTGGAGCTCTCCGTGCGCTCGGCCAACTGCCTGCAGCAGGCCAACATCAAGACCATCGGCGACCTGGTGCAGCGCACCGAGGCCGAGATGCTCAAGACCAAGAACTTCGGCCGCAAGTCCTTGAAGGAGATCAAGGAGATCCTCGCGGAGATGGGCCTGTCGCTCGGCATGAAGCTGGAGAACTGGCCCCCGAAGACCCCGCCCGCGCCCGCTCCGGGTGCGGCTGCTGCTGCTGCGGCCGCCGCCGCGGCGACGGCGGGTGGCGTGGTGCCCCCCGGCGCTCCCAAGGCCTAGTAGACTCCCGCAGCACCTCGTCCCTCGGGGCGGCATGGCCGCATACCCCGAGGGAGGAGGGGGCCCTCCCAGGCCCAACACAGCAACGGTGGAGCCCGTGCCGGTTCCATCCTTCCCACCCGGTACCTCGTACGGCCGGAGTGGTGGGCCCCGAAAGGGCCCGAGGTCAGCACCATGCGTCACAAGGTAGGCCAGAGGAAGCTCCACCGCACCACGAGCCACCGGCTCGCGATGCTCCACAACATGGTCACCTCGCTGCTCGAGCACGAGGCCATCCGCACCACGCTGCCCAAGGCCAAGGAGGCCCGGGCGATCGCCGAGCGCATCATCACCCTCGGCAAGCGCGGTGGCCTGGCCAACGTGCGCCTCGCGGAGCGGACGGTTCGCAACCGCGTCATCCTCCAGAAGGTGTTCAGCGAGTACAAGGACCGTTACGCCAACCGCCCGGGCGGGTACACCCGCATCGTGCGCCTCGGATTCCGTCGCGGTGACGGCGCCGAGATGGCCCTGCTGGAGCTGGTGGATCGTCCCGCCAAGGCCGCTCCGGTCGACACCGAGGCTGGCGCCACGGAGACCAAGGCGGAGTAGTCGGCCGTCTCAAAGGCAGTGCACGGGAGCGTCCTTCCCTCCGGGGAAGGGCGCTCTCGCGCTTTCGGGAGTCCGCTGTGCGGGGAAGGGAAGGGCGGAGGGCTCCGGGTGCCCTCGACGCCCGCTCCGGGTTACTGCGCGTCCGTGAGGTTCTTGCCGTTCTCGAGCAGCACTGCGTCGCCGTCGTCGGTCCGCATCTCGACGCCGACGATCTTGATGTCCGAGGGCGCCGCCTGGCCGCTCGCGTTCAGCAGCTGCTTGGGCGTGATGGTGATGTCCTTGCCCGGCTCCACGCGCGGAACGAAGGCATTCCACTCCACCCGCCGGCTGTCCGTGACGACGATGTGGACCTTCTCCCAGGCGTCCTCGCTCTTGTTCATGATCGTCAGCGAGGCCCGGCTGGTGACGGGCACCAGCTTCGCGCCGAAGTCTCCCGTCTGCTTCACGTTGCCTCGGGCACAGGTGATGCCGAACGTGCTGACGGACAGGAACACCCAGCCCGCCACGATGAAGGCCTTGTACTTGAAGAAGCTGTCCTGCTCGCGGAACTCCTCCACCTTCTCCTTCACGATGGAGAGGGCGTTGAGGGCCACGTTGGCGGACTCGGCCTTCAGCTTCTGGCTGAGCGGACCCTGCTGCTCCTTGGGCAGGGGCGCCGTACGCGCGGCGCTCATCACGCGCGGATTGTTCGTCTGCGAGACGCGGGGCATGCTCGTCGACGACGGCGTCCCGCGCGGCTGCTGGGGCTGTTTGGCACCTTCACTCATCGAGTCCCCAGTGTAGAGGGTCCGGGCTCCCGCTGGCTACCAGGCCCTAGGGACTCTTCAGCTGCTGCAGCGCCCTCGACGCCACCGCGTTCTCCGGCTGGGCCTCCAGCACCTTGCGCAGCCAGCGCTCCGCCTTCCCGGCCGCCTCCCTCCGCTCCTCCGGCTTCGAGGACTGCTTCGCCTGCTCGGTGAAGAGGATGCCCAGCCGCAGCGTGAACTCCACGTTGTCCGGATCCTTGTCCACCACGTGCAGCAGTTCCCGCTCGGCGCCCGCCCAGTCGCCCTCCAGCTGACGCACCAGCGCCAGCTTGCCCCTCGGCGCCACCTCGTCCGGCGCCAGGTACGTCAGCACCCGGAAGGCCTCGCCCGCCGCCTTCAGGTTCCTCTGCTCCAGGTAGATGTCCCCCAGCCGGAACCACGCCACGTCCTGCAGCGGGTTGAGCTCCACCGCCTTCTCCAGGTGCGTCCGCGCCGCCTCCGGCCGCTGCCTCCCCAGGTACAGCTCGCCCAGGTAGAAGTGGTTCTTGCCATCCTCCGGCGCCAGCTCGATGGCCCGCTTGAACTCCTCCACCGCCCGGCCCGCGTCGTCCAGCCGCTGCCACGCCAGCCCCATCAGCGCGTGCACCACCGCCACGTCCGGGTAGTCCCGCAGCACCTCCTCGAACGCCACGATCGCCGGGTGCGGCGCGTCCAGCTCCCTCAGGTAGCGCAGGCCCTCCTCCAGCTTGGGCTCGGCCGCCTTCGGGAAGCGCGCGAACGGATCCGCGATCTGATCCATCAGCGCCCGCGCCGTGGCCACCTCCGAGGGGCTCGGGCTCATCCGCACCAGCGCTCCCAGTGCCGCCACCGCCCCCGCCGCGTCCCCCGTCCGGTGCAGCGCCTTCGCCAGCGGCAGGCGGATGCCCGCGCGCTCCGGGGCCAGCTCGGCCGCGCGCCGCAGCGGACCCACCGCCTCCGCGTACTGCTCGGACTCCAGCCGGGCCAGCCCCAGCCGGTAGTGCAGCTCGGGCTCGTCCGGCTTCAGCTCCACGGCCCGCTCGAAGGCCGCCACCGCCGGCCCCCCCGCGTCCGACGCCCGCGAGAAGTACGCCAGCCCCAGCATGTAGTGGTTCACCGCCCGCTCCGCCTGCGCGTTGCGGCGTTGCAGCTCGGCGATCCACGCGTCCGTGTGGCCCGCCTTCACCTGGGCCTCCGTCAGCATCCGCGCCAGCTCCAGGTCCTCCGGCGCCCGGGCGGACTCGGCCTCCAGCAGCGGCAGGGCCCGCTCGGGCTGCTTCTTCGTCAGGTACTCGCGGGCCTGCGCTCGCGCGTCCAGGGGGCGCTCGGCCGCGCCGCCATGGCGGCAGCCGGTGACCAGGCCCAGTCCGAGCACGGCCACACCCGCCCAGGTGCGCAGCCGGCGAACATCAAGACGGGAATCGGGGGAGGGAAGGCGCACGGGGAGACGGTCTCCTCAGGAGGCGTTGCGGCGGGACGGCGCGTTCCCCTCGACTCCGGCGGCGGCGGTGGCCCTGTCGGGATCGCCTCCCTTGCCGCCCAGCTCGAGGCTCTGCTGGATGATGACGTCGCGCACCGCCCGGGCCAGCCCCTCGCGGTCATCCTCGTCGAAGCCCGTGGTGTCGATGGGCTTGCCAATCTTCACGTACACGGGGCCCGGCTTGATGTTCCACGAGTTCTTCGGCATCACCGAGCCCGAGCCCTCGATGGTGATGGGCACCACCGGCACCCGGCTCTTGAGCGCCAGCGCGAAGGGGCCCTTCTTGAAGGGCAGCACGCTGCCGTCGTCCGAGCGCGTGCCCTCGGGGTAGAGGAACACGCTCGTGCCGGCGCGGATCTTCGCCGCCGCGGCGTCCAGCGAGGCGATGGCCTTGTCGCGCCGGCTCCGGTTCACGAAGATGTGCCCCGCGAACCACAGGTACCAGCCGATCAGCGGCACGTACTTGAGCTGGTGCTTGGCCACGTACCGGAAGTTCACCGGCACCGTCACGAAGTGGATGGGGATGTCCAGCGTGGACTGGTGGTTGGACACGTAGATGGTGGGCCGCTTCGGGTCCACGTTCTCCTGGCCCGTCACCACCACCTTCGCCCCTCCCGCCGCGATGAGGATGGGCGACCACAGCCGGCGCGCCACCCACACCGTGGCCCCCGGGTTCAGGGTGACCAGCGCCACCACCACGGTCATGGGAAAGAAGATGGCGGTGGCGACCACCGCGACCACCATGCACAACAAGTTGCGGAGCATCCTGGAAACCCTCGTCAGCGTCCTACGGGCAGCCCACCACGGCGCGCCGCCCGGTGTCCCGCCAAAAACGCCCGAACAGCGGGGCCGCCCACACCTCTTCCAAGGTGCCAGCGACCGCCCGCACGCTCGCGCGCCCGGCGATGGGAGGGGGTGGGACGGGTGGAGACATGAAGGCCCGTATCTAGCATGCCACCTTGGTTCTGGTGTGCGCCGCCCGGTGGGGGTACAAGCGCGGTGCTTTGGCCAAGAAGAAGTTCATCGCGATCGCGGGCAACATCGGAGCCGGAAAGACGGAGCTCACGTCCTTCCTCTGCCGGAAGTACGGCCTCACCCCCTTCTTCGAGCCCAACGAGGAGAACCCCTACCTCGCTGACTTCTACAAGGACATGAAGACCTGGGCCTTCCGCTCCCAGCTCTTCTTCCTCACCGCCAAGTTCCGCCTCCAGCGCGAGCTCGAGCGCTCGCCCGGCACCGCCCTCCAGGACCGGACCCTCTACGAGGACGCGGAGATCTTCGCCAAGAATCTCCACCGCCAGCGCTACATCGACAAGCGCGACTGGCAGATGTACTGCAGCCTCTACGAGACCTTCGCCCAGACGCTCACCCCGCCGGATCTGATGATCTACCTGCGCTGCCCGGTGAAGACGCTGCGCCAGCGCATCCGCCTGCGCGGCCGGGAGATGGAGCAGGACATCCCCACCGCCTACCTCAACCGCTTGAACGCCCTGTACGAGGAATGGTTCAGTGGTTACAAGATGTCCCCCGTCCTCGTTCTCCCGACGGATAAGCTGGACTATCTGACGAACCTGGTGGACCGCGTGGACCTCTTCCGACAGATCGAGAAGCACCTGTGATGGAGGTCTATCTCGTCGCCATCTCGCGCGCCTCGCCCGTCCCGATCGACGAGCTGCGCGGCGCCTTCGAGTCCGAGGAGATGGGCTTCACCACCGCCCCCGACGGCCACGGCTTCACCGTGGAGGCCGAGGAGTCCCGGGTGGAGATCGTCTTCGAGCAGCGGTCCGCTCCCGCCGAATGGACCCCGGACATGTTCTCCGGCAGCGAGCCCGCCCTGGAGGCGCTCACCCGCGCCCAGGCCTTCTACCGCTTCGCCTTCGAGACCAGCTCCACCCAGCCCACCGTGCCCGTCTTCGTGGCCCTCATGTGCGCCCGCATCGTCCTGGCCCACGTGGAGGGGGTGCTCGTGGACATCACCTCGTCCAAGGTCCACGAGTCCGAGGACGTGGCCGAGATCACCGAGCTGGACTTCGACATCCGCGACCACGTCAACCTCCACGCCGTGGAGGTGATCGAGGGGGAAACCCCCCTGTGGGTGCACTCGCACGGCATGGAGAAGTTCGGCGCGAGGGACTTGGAGATCTTCCACCTGGGCGAGCAGGACCTGCTGCCCGCCGAGGCCTTCCTCCACGAGCTGTGCACCGACCTGGCGTTCGGCCAGGGGCCTCCGCTGCGCAAGGAGATGGGGACCAGCGAGGGGCAGACCTTCATGATGGTGCCCTCGGAGGAGGCGCGCACCAACCTGCTCGGCGTCCCCCTGGAGGCCTTCGAGGGCCATGAGGGGCTCTTCCTCACCGTGGTGTCGCCCCAGGGCCGGCACAACACCGCGGAGCTGCTGCGCCCCTTCCGCGAGCGCTTCGCCCAGGAGCCCACCGCGCAGACCGAGTCCATGCACCAGGAGGCCCAGGCCCACCTGCCCGCCTTCAAGGCCCGCTTCCTGCGCCGCGGCCTCATGGAGCCGCTCACCTTCGTCGTGCGCGCCCCCTTCGAGACCCACCCCGAGGGCAACTCCGTCACCGAGCAACTCTGGTCCGAGGTGCTCTCCTGGGAGGAGGGCATCATCGTCGGCCGGCTCGTGGACGGCGCCGTCCACACCACCGAGTGGCGCAAGGGCGCCCAGGTGGAGATCGCCGAGGCCGATGTGAACGCGATCGCCCTCAGCCGCGAGGGACGTACCCTGGAAGAGGACGAGGTCCGCGCGCTCCTCAACGCCGAGCGCCCGATGTGAGCAGGGCGGTGGTACCATCCGCCGCCGCCCGCCATGCCCGCCCTGCTGCTCCTCTCCGGCCCCTCCGCCGGCCTGCGTTTCGAGATCCAGGCCGAGGCGACGATCGGCCGCAGCCCCTCGTGTGAGATTCCCCTCCCCGAGGACGACCACGTGTCCCGCCGCCATGCACGCTTCTTCGTGCAGGAGGGACAGGTGCACCTGGCCGACCTGGGCTCGCGCAATGGCACCTCCGTCAATGGCGAGCGCGTCTCCGGCGAGGTGCTGCTCCACCCCGGAGACCGCGTCCAGGTGGGCAAGACGACCGTGCTCGTCGAGCCGCTCGGCGCCGCCTCGCTCGCCGGCACCGTCCCCGAGGGCACCAGCCTCCTGCACGTCGAGGAGGTGCTGCCCCACGTCGGCACCGAGGCCGCCCTGTACTCGGCGGGCGCGGCGCTGCTGGGGGCCACCAGCGAGGCCATGGTGCTGCGGCGCATCGCCGAGGCCTCCCTCCATGCGCTGCATGCCGACGCGGCCGCGGCCCTCCTCGGCGACACCCAGGGGCTGCTCACCGCCGCCGTGGTGGGCAAGCCCTCCGTGGAGGTGCCCCGTGACATGGCTCGCGCCACCCTGGAGCACTCCGAGCAGGGCCGCGCCGCTGGCGTCCTGTGCTCGCCGCTCGTGGCCTCGGGCGGGCTGCCCTTCGGCGTGCTCTACCTGGAGCGCTCGGAGCCGGACTTCTCCGATGCCGACGCGCGGCTCGCCGCCATGCTCGGGCGGCTCGGGGGCGAGGCCTACGCCGCCGTGCGCTCTCGCGCGGGCACCCAGACCTGGCAGTTGGTTCGCGTGGACATGGCCGGCAACTCGCGCCCCTTCCGCAAGGTGGTGGAGCAGGCCCGCCGCGCCGCCGCCAGCGCCGCCCCCGTGGTGCTCTTCGGCCCGCCTGGCGCCGGCAAGTCCCTCTGCGCCAGCTACATCCACGCGCGCTCGCCCCGCGCCCTCGGGCCGCTCGTCCGCGTGGACTGCCGCGACCCCGCCTCCTCCCTGGAGGAGGTGCTCCTCGGGCGCTCCAGCGTGCCCGGACAGCCTCCCGTGGCCTCCGCCCTGCTGCGCGCCGATGGCGGCACGCTCCTGCTGCACCACGTGGAGCTGCTCCCGCGCCCCCTCGCCGAGCGGCTCGCCCGGTTGATCGCCCGGAAGACGGCTCCCGCCCTGCAAGGGGGCGAGGAGCCCGTGGACGTCCGCCTCATCGTCACCGCGAATGCCTCGCTCCAGGCGCTCGTCCTGAAGGGCGAGGTGGATGCCTCGTTCCTCCGGCAGCTCGCCGGACTCGAGCTGGCCGTTCCTCCGTTGCGCGAGCGGCGCGCCGACATCCCCATCCTCTTCGAGCTCTTCGCCGCCCGCGGTGCCCGTGCCATCCGCATGGAGCCGCCCGTGCTCGACCCCGACGCACGCCAGCTCCTCCGGGACTACGAGTGGCCCCACAACGTTCGCGAGCTGGAGCTGCTCGCGGAACGGCTCGCGCTGGTGCACGCCGGCACGCAGGTGCACGCGCTGGCGCTGCCTCCGGAGATCCAGGCCGGGAGTGCCTCGCCTCCCCAGCTGACGCTGCAGGAGCGCGTCTCCCGGCTGGAGCGCGATGCCATCGCCGAGGCCCTGCGCACCGCCGGGGGAAAGAAGATCGTCGCCGCGAAGCTGCTCGGCATCAGCCGCCCCACGCTCGACAAGAAGATCGAGGACTACGGCCTCACCGTGTCGCGGCGGCGCGCGTGAGGCTCAGCGCCTCCGGCTCACCAGCACTCCGGAGATGACCAGCAGCGCGCCCAGGGCCTGCATCCACGTGGGCCGCTCGCCTCGCACCAGCCACGCGGTGAGCGCCGCCACCACCGGCGTTCCGCTGTTGTAGATGGCCGTCCGGCTGCTCCCCACCTCCTGCACGCTGCGGCTCCACACCACGTACGCCAGCACCAGCGGGATGAGCGCCGAGTACACCACGCCGAACCACGCCCCCGCGCTGATGCTCTCCACCTTCAGCGCCATCACCGACGGCAGCCCCATCAGCACCACCCCGGGCGCTCCGGTGATCATCGAGAGCGCCGTGATGCGCAGCGCCGACACCTCGGGGCCAATCGTGCGGATGCCCACCGTGTAGAGGGCCCAGCACAGCGAGGCTCCCAGAATCAGGAAGTCTCCCTGGCGCGTCGATGCGTCCAGCTCGGGCCCTCGGGCGCTGACGATCAGCAGCATGCCCGGTATCGCGAGCAGCAGTCCCATCGCCAGCGGCCGGCGGAGCTTGTCCACCCCCAGCGCCGCGCCCAGCAGCGCCGTCACCACCGGCGTGCCCGAGGCGAGCATCCCGCTGTTCGCCGCCGTGGTGTGCGCCAGGCCCATCACGAAGCAGAACTGGTAGAGCGTGTTGCCCACCAGCCCGAGCACCACGAGCTTCAGCAGCGTGGCCCGGGGCAGGGGCTTCCAACCCTCGCGCGCGTGCAGCACCACCGCCATCGCCACCGCCGCCAGCCCGAAGCGCAACGCCATGAAGGCCATCGGCGGGAAGGTGCTCAGCGACTCCTTCACCACCGTGTAGTTGGTGCCCCAAATGATGACGACCAGGACGAGGGCGAGATCCGACAGGGAGAACGCGCGAGGGGCGGCCGGGGAGGGCACGGCGGTGGTGGTGGTGCTCAAGGCGAGGGCGGCATACCGCCAGCCGTGCGTGCTGGCAATGCTCCCGCGCTCCCAGACTCAGCGGCCTCTCCGGAGCAACACGGCGCGTCCGTCCACGTTGAGTACCTGTGCTCCTCCCGCCAGCTCCGCCAGCGGCTCGTCCCACGCCTGACCGGCGCCCAACGCTCCCCGGGAGGCGCCGTGTCTCCGTGCTTGTCCTGCCCTCGGGCCCGTGGCGTATATGCCCCCCATGGAACTGCGTTACTCCGAAGAGGTCCGGCGCGCGAAGGAGCAGGGCGTGCCGCTGGTGGCGTTGGAGACGAGCGTGGTGGCGCAAGGGCTGCCCTACCCGGACAACCTCGGGGCCGCGCGCGCCTGCGAGGAGGCCGTGCGCCGCGCCGGTGCCGTGCCCGCTCCCATCGCCGTGGTGGATGGTCAGGTGTTCATCGGACTCGAGGAGTCCCAGATGCGCCGGCTCGCCGAGGGCCGTGAGCGGCTCTTCAAGCTGGCCTCGCGAGATCTCCCCGTGGCCATCGCCCAGGGCGCCACCGGAGGCACCACCGTGAGCGCCACCTGCGAGCTGGCCGCCGCCGCGGGCATCCGCGTCTTCTCCACCGGTGGCATCGGCGGCGTCCACCGCGGCGTCGCCGAGCACATGGACATCTCCCAGGACATCTGGGCCCTGGCTCGCTTCCCCGTCGCCGTGGTGTGCGCCGGCGCCAAGTCCGTGCTGGATCTCCCCAAGACCCTGGAGGCCCTGGAGACCGCCGCCGTGCCCGTCATCGGCGTGGGCTCCGATGAGCTTCCGTCCTTCTACAGCCGCTCGTCCGGGCTGAAGCTGGAGCACCGGGTCGACGACGCCACCGCGGGCGCACGCATCCTCCGGGCCCGCTTCGACACGCTGGGGCAGGGTGGCGTCCTCTTCACGGTGCCTCCTCCCGAGGAGACCTCGCTGCCTCGCGCCGACGTGGAGCTGCACATCGCCGCGGCCATGGCCGAGGCCGATCGGCAGGGCGTCCGCGGCAAGGCCGTGACCCCCTTCCTGCTCTCCGAGATGGCTCGCCGCACCAGTGGCAAGTCGCTGCGCGCCAACCTCGCGCTCCTCGCCAACAACGCCCGCTTCGCCGGGCAGCTCGCCGTGGCCTACGCCCAGGCTTCACGGGGCTGAGCCGCCGTCCTCGTCCGAGCGCGGGTGGCACACCTCACCGTGCCACGTTTGCGCTCCAGGACGCATGCACCTGGATCGGGCGCAGCGTCACTGCACGTGGGACCCGGCATGGCGGTTGCTTCTGGCCTCGGAGCACGGTGGCTGGCCGGGAGATGGATCCGTCGTACCTGGAGGAGAAGTTTCCGCACGCCGAGCTGTTGCGGCGGGCGCTCTTCCTGGGCGGGCTGCTGGTGGCGCACGCGCACCAAGGCGTGTCCGAGCGGGAGGTGCAGGCGCTCTCGGCGCTGCTCGGCTCGGAGAACGTGGGGGCGCTGCCCTCCGTGGACGCCGCCCGGCGCGAGCTGAAGGACGTGGTGGCGCGGGTGCGGCAGGACGCGCCCCCGCTCGAGCGGGCCCGGCTGCTGCAGCACCTCACGCTGGTGGCGGCGGCGGACGGCGACGTGGCGCAGGCGGAGTTCGTGGAACTCCAGGGGATGGCCGAGGCCCTGGCCGTTCCCCTGTCGCTCGTCGACGAGACGCTGCGCGGAGCGGCCCACCCGCTGGATTGAAGTCATTCACGAGCGCCGTCCTCGCCTGGACCCCGGGAGAGGGCGGCGCGTGAGGTCGCCCCGCGAGGCGGCTCTACTCCTCCCCGCTCCCGCCCTTGCCCTTGCCTTTCCCGTGGCCCTTGCCTTTCCCCTTGCCTTTGCCCTTTCCCCCGCCGCCGGCCCCTTCCTCGCCAACGCTTTGCGTCCCGGACGGAGCAGGCTCTTTGCTCAGGGTGTCGGGCGTCTTCTCGGTGCCCGTGTTGGTTCTGGACGTGCCAATCTCCTTCGGAGCCGGGGCCGGGGCAGGAGACTTCGTCTCGCCGGTGCCCGTGTTGGTTCTGGGCGTGCCAATCTCCTTCTGGGCCAGGAGGACAGGAGACTTCGTCTCGGCGGGGTGAGCGGCCAGGGCGGTACCGGCGATGAATGCGAAGGCGGCGATGAGCTTCTTCATGCGGGGGCTCTCCAGGTTCGGACAGGGACGGGGCGCGACATGCGGCCGTCATCTCGAGCGGGAGCATCCACACCCGGTTGCCGCCGCTCGTGCGCGATCCTGCCACGAGGCCTCGACGTGTTCGAGTGGGCGGCGGACACGTCATGGACACGTCAGGGGCAGTGGGCCACGTGCTCGGGCCCCAGGTGGAGTACCGGCCCCGGGTGTTGATAGACAGGAGCCATGAACCTTCCTTCCCTTCGTGCTGTATCGCTCGTCGCGGTGTCCTTCCTCTTCGCCGCGGGCCTGACGGGCTGCAACGACGAGGTCAGCTCCGATGAGCAGGCCCGCCGTGCGTACCTCGGGCTCGACAAGTCCGTGGAGAAGTCCCTGCAGCTCGGCTTCGCCGGCTTCAACGCCGCCACGAGCGCGAACATCCCCGCCCAGACGGCCAATGGAGACGCCTCGGGAACGCTGACCATCACCGGGCAGGTGGACCAGGGGTCGTCCTCGAACAAGGGCATGCGGCTGCGCGTGGGGATGGCCACGTACTCCGACGGCGAGGTCACCCCGGCCGAGAATGAGAAGCCGGTGGAGATCGCCTACCAGACGGTCACCGATACGACGATGCAGCCGGAGCTGACGCTCTCGCTGCGCAACATCCCCAACGGCACCTTCACCGGGACGCTCGTGGGCACCTTCCAGATGGACGGGGACCTCGAGGGCGAGGTCACCCTGAACCTGACCATGTCCGGGCAGATCGAGGACGACGGGACGGGCAAGGTGCGGCGCAAGGCGGGGAGCACCACCATCACCGGGACCGCGAAGTCCGGCGGTGATGGCGAGTACCAGGTGAACGTCACGCTGTGAGTTGACGGGCTCGGAGCCGCCCACTCGAGAGCGCGGCTCCGCTTCGTCAGCGTTTCATTCCACTCCTCATGCCAGTCTTGCTTTCCGGCAGGAGTGCGGAATGAGCGTTCTTCGCGTTGTCTCGCGAGCCTGCGTGACCGCCATCTTGGAGCGGTACCTGGCCTCGCTCGAGGCGCCGCGTGCGAGGGAGACGCAGTTGCAGGGCCTCGGTGGCAATGCGCCGGGGTTGAAGGCGGATGGACGGACCGCGGGGGGCTGGCGGTTTTCCTCCTGGTGCTCCTGGCGGCCCTCGGCGCTCATGCGGCACCGCCCTCCTTCACTCTTCCAGGCCGCAAAGAGCAGGCGATCCGAGCCGCTTATGAAGGCGGCGAACGCCCCGCGGGCTTCCAGGGCCAGGTCTACCTGCCGGTGGATTGCCGCTGAGCGAGCGGGAAACATCCGCCGCCCTCGGAGTGCGCGAAGTCGCGAGCGCTTGAGGCGCATCTGTCCGCTGTAGTAGGGCGCAAGGCCATGACCTCGGAACAGGCTCCGGTGCTCGAGTTCCCAGCGTGGCTCTATGGCACCACCGCCGCCATCCTCCGCAAGGCGAGAACCGAGGGCCGTTGGTGGGCCCGGGAGTACCTCGAGACGGGTGCCTTTCCCCAGCCCCGGCGGATGCGGCCGGTGTCACCCGGGGAGGTGTTGGTGATGCACGCGGGGGCCGAGGATTTCGACTGGGCCCACCCGCGCTGGCGGGTGCACCTGTTCGCCGAGGTCTCCACCCACCTGGACGAAGGCGTCCAAAAGGAGAAGCGCCAGCGCATGGAGGGAGTCTTTGAGTCCTTCTGCCTGAACACCCCTTGGGGGGCGCTCCACCATGCCGTGTCGCCGCCACCGCCGTGGAGTGCTGCGCGCATGGCGAATCGGCTCGCCTCGCTGCTGCGCTTCTGGGAGGTACTCCAGGCGCCTCGCTACGCCTTGTGGTCCGGCAAGAAGTACACGCTGGAAGAGCTCATGGAGGACCTCTGGCGCAAGACGCTGGAGGCCTGGTGCCCTGGAGGTCCCCTTGCTGTCCGCGAGCACCTTGCCCTCACCGTGGAGCGTATGGCTCACGCCACCCGGGAAGAGTGCCAGGAGGCCGTGCTCCGGTTGATTCCTGTCCTCGTGGAGGGAGACAACGACTTGAAGCACCCCGAGGTGCTCCGCGACCCGGGCTTCTTGCGCGAGCGCCTCCGCGCGCTTCCGCCGGAGAAGTTCGAGGACGTCTCCAGCGCCGAGAAGTACTCGGTGGCCGCGCAGTTATCCGCCTGGGACAGGGCGTTGGAACAGGCTCGACGCTCCACCGAGTAGCACCGTTGCCTGGGGAGACGCTCAGAAGCTGACGCCCTCGGTGGCGGGGGAGGGGACGGTGAGGGAGAGCCGCTGCGTGGCGGCCTCCTTCCCGTAGAAGGACTGGTAGAGGTACAGGTCCGCCAGCACCTGCTTCACGTACCCGCGCGTCTCGCGGAACGGAATCTCCTCGACGAACAGATCCAGGGGCAGGGCGCCCTTCTCCTTCACCCACTTCACCGCCGCGTCCGGGCCCGCGTTGTACGCCGCCGCCGCGAGCGCCGGATGCGAGAAGCGCTTCATCAGCTGCGACAGGTACCACGACCCGTACCGGATGCTCAGCGACGGCGAGAACAGCTCCGCGGGCGCCGGCTCCGGCTCCGAGAGCTTCTTGGCAATCGCCCGCGCCGTCGGCGGAATCACCTGCATCAGCCCCCGTGCATCCGCGGCGCTCGCCACCTCGGGGCGGAACGCGCTCTCCCGCCGCATGATGGCCCACACGAGAAACGGGCTCACCTGGTAGCGCGTGGCCTCGCTCTCCACCGCGTTGGCGAAGGCGCGCGGATAGAAGGCCGCGAGCGCCTCGGGCACCCGCGCCCCGAAGGCCCGGCCCCACAGGTGTCTCGCCGCCACCGCGTGTGCATGTCCGTACTCACCCAGCCGCAGCAGCGCGTGCGCGAACGTCAGCGCCTGCTCCTGGTTGCGGATGCGCGAGGAGCGCGCCTGCACCTCCTCGGCCGCGTCGCTGAACAGTCCCGCTCCCGTCAGCGCCACCGCCAGCTTCAACTCCGGCGGTACCTCACCCGACTCCAGCTGCTTGGGCGCCTCGGGGAAGCCCGCGGGCGGCTGTCGGCCCAGCTCCCGCAGCCGCTCCGAGGCCAGCAGCGCGTAGTACGAGTTGGGCGCGGTGGTGATGACGGCCTCGTACGCGGGCCCGGTGACGTCCGCCTTGGCGCCCTCCAGCTCATGGCTGCGCGCCGACCAGTAGCGCGCCTGCGGCACCAGGCTGCTGCGCGAGAACGTGTCCACCAGCGTGTCCAGCACCTCGCGCGCCTTGCCGTACTGCTCCAGCCGGATGTGCGCCAGCGCCCGGTACCACAGCGCCTCGTCCCGCTTGCGCGAGCCCGCGTGCCGCTGGTCGAACGCCGTGAAGGACTTCACCGCCTCCTCGAAGCGACCGGCCTGCAAGTCCAGCCAGCCCACGTAGAAGCCCGCGTCGTCGGCCACGCCCTCCCTGGGCCACGTCTTCTCCACCGCGGCCATCAGCTCGCGGGCCTTCGCGTTGTCGTCGCTCTTGAGCGCGCGGCGCGCGGTGACATAGGCGGCCTCGGCGGCCACCGGGGGAGGCCCCTGCCGCGCCACGGCCAGCGCCTGCTCCGCCTCCTCGCGCTTGCCCGTGGCGTACAGCGCCTGCGCCCGCACCAGCGCCACCTGCGCCTTGTCCTGCTTCGTGCGCGCCAGCTTCGCCGCCTCGGCCTTCTCCAGCTCCGCCAGCGTGCGCTTCGCCTCGTTGGCGTCCAGCAGCCCACGCGCCCGCTGCAGGTGCTCGGCGAGCGTCAGCTTCAGCGGCGGCTTCTGCGCCTCGAGCTTCGCCAGCGCCTCGTCCCCGTACGGGTGCGCGGGGTAGCGCAGCGCCACCGTCTTCAAATCCGCCTTCTCGCCCGCGGCATCGCCCGCCGCCTTCCGCGCCTGGGCCCGCTGGTAGAGCAGCTCCGCCGACGGCTCCTCGGTGGCGGCGAGCTCCAGCGCCGGAGCGGCCTCCTTCGCCTTGCCCGCGGCCAGCAGTGACTCGCCCAGCCGGGCCCGCGCTCGGGACAGCAGGGCCGGCGGCCCCTTGTCCACGGCCCGCTGGAAGGCCTCCGCGGCCGCCGCCGCGTCTCCCGCGTAGAAGTGCGCCTGGCCCTGGTAGTACGCCAGGTAGGGCTGGAGCGGCTCGGACACGGCCGCGCCCGTCAGCAGGGTGCGCGCCTCCGCCACGTCTCCCTCGGAGAGGGCGAGCGTCCCGGCGAGCAGGGCGAGGCGGCCCTCGTCGGCGCACTTGGTGCTCCTACAACCTTCCAGGTCCTGTCGGGCCAGGGTGCGCGCCTCGGCGCGGTGCAGCCGGACGGCCTCCAGCGTCGCCGGGGACTGTGCCCACGCCCCCGTACCCACCACCACCGTGAGGAGCCCCGCTCCCGTCCAGCGCCGCATGTGCATCTCCTTTTTCGCTCCCTTCGAGAAAGCGAAGGGGCGGAGAACCTCGGGCCTTGCGCACTCATTCCCACCCTACATCCACTCACCAGGACAGAAAGCGCTTGCTCAGGGTGCGGTTTGACAGCCGGGCCGACAAGCCCTAGATCGGCCACCGCGACGACAGGACCAGCTGTTCGGCAGCTGTCAATTCATTCGCTGCCGGTATTCGTGAAATGAGTGTTACTGCTCTTGAACGGTCCTGGCCCGTTGCGTCAAAAGGGGGCGCTTCCTAGGTTGTGCGGCCGTTTCATCCGCATGACCTGGAAGGTTGCCGAAGTAGGTGACCGCGCGTTCCGGGCCGATGTTGGCTCCATGCGTTCGGGGGGGAAACAGCTGTAGAGGGAGGGCTCCGTTCCATGCTGAAGCCGTGTCCGAGTGATCTGCCGCAGACCATCAACCCCGAGGCTGGCCCGAAGCGGGCCGGTGTCGAGACGCACCGCAATCTCAACTGCAACTACTACGACAACTGCCTCGACGAGGCGGTGCGCCGTGGGTGGCAGTCGTTCACCTGCGTGAAGTGCCCGATGAACCAGCAGGTGGCGCCGCCGCAGATGGGCATTGAGGCCTACGCCACGCAGCGCCGCGCTATCTGAGGCGGCAAGCCGTCACGTGCGGATGGGCTCCCGGCGGCTGGCCGGGAGCCCCGCTCAGCGGGTGGCGGCGTAGATGATGACCATCCAGTACTGCCCCGGCCCGTAGGTCCTCGAGTCTCCTCGGACGACCCCCACGCCCACCTGCGTGTTCTTGCGGTCTCCCAGACTCTTGGAGTCCGGAAGCAGGGAGGGGCTCTCCGCCACATAGAAATCCACCGAGGCGCTCTTCGCGGATTCCAGCGCGGAGAAGACGCGGTCGTGCACCTTGGAGCCGGGCAGTTGCACGCGGGGCTGGTCCAGCTCGAGCGCGCGCCGGGCATGGTCCAGGGCAATCTGTTCCAGCACGGGGTTGCGCTCCAGGGCCGGCAGGCCGCGCGAGGCGCGGTGGGTGGCGAGGGCCTGGTAGGCCTCCTCGCGCGGGTTCTTCGCGGCGGTGGCCGGGGTGACGGTGGAGGAGAAGACCTCGGTGAGCAGGACCTGGTCGCGCCCGTCCACCTTCTGGAAGGTGACGCCGATGCCGGCATGGGTGAACTGGGTGCCGAGCAGGTTGCTGCGGTGGCCGGGGCTGTGCTCGATCCCGAAGTGGGCGGAGAGGGGACCGGAGGCCATGCCGAGGTTCTCGCCGGCGGTGCGGTACTGGGAGCCGGCGGCGGCGAGGCGGCCGCGCAGGTCCGCGCCATCCGGGGCCACGTGGGCGAAGAAGCCCTCGCGCGCCATGCGCTCGCTGTAGGCCTGGGCCACGCCGTTGAGGGTGTCGTCGAGGACGAGCGGCTGCACGCCATGGGCGCGGCGCAGGGCGTTGATGCGGGCGAGCACGGCCTCGCGGGCGTCCTCCACGGTGGTAGGCTCGACGATGCGCTCGCGCTTGCCGCGCGCCTGGGAGGCGCCCACGTCCACGAGGAAGAGCGAGGCGACCTCGGGCCCGCGCTCGCCGCGGCCGATGAGCTCCACGGTGTAGCGGCCGTCGGTGGGGAAGAGGAGGCGGGTGCAGAAGGAGGGGCCGGACTCGCGGGTGAGGGGAGGGCGCTCCACGCGGCCATCGGGGAGGGTGACGTAGACCTCGGACCAGCGCAGGGGCGGCTCGAGCTGGCCGCAGAGGCTCTGGCCGGTGCCGGGTTTCTCGAAGGTGCGGGGGAAGCGCTGGAGGGAGGCCTTGCGCTCGGCGAGCAGCACGACGATGGCGGCGCGCTCGCCGTCCACCGCGGCGCCCACGCCCACGTGGGAGGCGGGCTCCTGGTTGAGGTCCTTGCGGTCGAGCAGGGTGCCCACGGCGTGCTCGCGCACGGAGGCGCGGACGACATAGGAGCGGGGGCTGGGGTCGGCGCCCCCGGCGTCGCTGACGGCCTCGGTGAGGGCGAGCAGCTCCACGGCGCCGGAGGGGCTGTCATCGAGCGCCTCGCGGGCGAGCCGGCGCGCGGCCTGGGTGAGGGAGGGATCGGCCTGGGGGACACGCCGGCCCACGCGCTCGAACTCCTGGAAGACGTGGCGCGAAGCCTGCTGCTCCATGGCGGTGGGCGAGGGAGAAGCGGCCAGGAGGAGGCTGAGGGCGAGGGCGAGCATCGCTAGTCGAGGCGGAAGACGAGGGCGGACACGGCACCGGCGCCGAGCCGGGAGTTGAGCTGCTCGATCAGCGAGGCCTGTTGGCGGGACAGGGTGTGGGCCCACTCGGCGCTGGCCACGGTGACCACGAGGGTGCCTCCTTCGAGGGAGTGGGGCCGGGAGTGCTTGGAGATGTGGGGCCCCACCGAGGCGTTCCAAACCGGGGCGAGGGCCCGTCCCTTCCCGGACTGCTCGGCCAGACGGGCGAGGACGCGGGGGAGGAGCTGGTCGAGGGTCTGCGGATCGCGCCGGGCCATGGGAGGCCAATCATCGGCCGGGGGGCGGGGGGATGCCAACGGGGGAATGCAGGGCACGGGTGTCGGCCGGGTGGTGCTTGCCGCCCCGCCTGCCTTACGGGTGTGCCGGGTCGAGGAACCGGCGCCACCAGCGGCGCCACTCGTCTTCCTCGGAGGCCTTGCCCTGCCTTCGGAGGTGGTTCCAGGGAAATGGCTCCAGCCATGGCTCCAGCACCCGTGCGAGCTCGTGGTAGGCGGGGAGGGGTTGCCCCTGCTCCAGGTCTCCTGCTTCGGGCTCTGGCCCCAGGGTGACGACAACACGCTCGTCGTCCAGGGGCCGCACCTCGGTGGCGGGGGACTGGAGCCGGGCGCGAAGAACTTCGGCCCCGCCCAGCTCACCCAGCACGGGTTGGCCGAGGAAGTTCATCCAGTGGACGCCGTCCACCCGGGTTCCTGGCTGACTGTGAATGTTGGCGTCGCGAAGGTCGAAACCGGGATGACGGAAGATGAAGGGGCGCAGGACCTCGAGGCGGGGCAGACCTGTCGTCGCGATGTCGAGTGCGAGCCCCGTGTGCCCGGAGGCGAAGGGGAGCCGGGAGGCCATGTCGAGGGCGAGCTCACGCACGAAGTGGGCACCTCTCTCCTCGAGGTACTCGGTGGGCAGCGTGGCAAGGAGAACACTGGCCCTGATGGGGGAGGCTTCGCGCCAGGGAATCCGCGCGTGGTAGGTGAAGGAGTAGCCGCTGTCCTGCTCGCCGTAGATGCCGAAGTAGGGATCCGCGCCGTCCTTCAGTGGGGAGAAGGCCTCGTCGCGCGTGGAGTCATCGGCATATCGGCGCTCCTGGGGATGGAGGGTGGCCCGAATGAGCTCCCATCCCCGCTCGCCGAGCTTCGACGGCTCCCAATCGCAGCACGTGTACTCGAACAAGGCGCTGGGGCGCCCCTCCACGGCTCGCAGATAACTGTCGAGGGCATGCGATACCCCCGCGGCGATGTCGAAGTTGTCGCGAGGGACGAAGAAGACGATGCGCACGATGTCTCGTGCGATGAGGCGGTCCCACGCATGCTCGACGGTCCCTGACTCGGGAGTCCATGACGTGTAGGGGATGGGTCCCGGGATTCGAACGCGCGGGTAGGTCGAAGTCATCGGCTCACCGCGAGAGCGAGCAGGTGCCGCACAGGTCGCCGGGCTCGCGCCCGGGGCAAGTCAGAGTGAAGAGAGGACACCGCACACTCCAGGTCATGTCGCGACGACGCGTGCCGGAGTTACACGAGGATGCGGCTTCCTTCGAGTCTGTGGGCCCGGGTGGGTCTACTGGGGGGGAACAGGGCGGCGTTGTCGTGGGTGGAGGGGTGTTCAGGCGTGCAACCTCGCGGAATCCGGGCCAGGCACGGAACTGGCTAAGAGGAAGGCGCGACCTCCGCTTGACAGGCCCAAGGGGAGCCGCTTCCCTCGCCCTGACTGGAGCCGCCGATGAACCCCCCCCTTCGTCTGGCGCTATGCGCCGTCCTCTTGTCGTTCTCGAGTCTCTGGACCGCCTGCGGTGACGCCGGGCCCTTGCCGGAAGCGCCGGTGGACACACCGCGCACGGATGCGTGCCAGGTGGATCAGGACTGCCCGGATCCGGGGCTCTTCTTCTGCGACACGGTGACGTCCACCTGCAAGGCGGCCTGCAAGACGCAGGAGGACTGCACGGCGGCGAAGCGGGGCCAGTACCGGCTCGCGGAGTGCGATGGCAGCGCGCTGGGCTGCCGGTGTGACAGCAACCGGTGCGTGGTGGCGCAGTGCTCGGCGGACGCGGAGTGCGCGGCGGCGGGGCAGGTGTGCCGCAACGGCGGGTGTGGGCCGGCGCCGGAGGCGAGCGCGGTGGCGGCGTGCCGGGTGACGCCGGACTTCGTGGTGGGGAGGGAGGGGACGTTGGCGCGCTTCTCGGTGCTGGCGATGGACGCGGCGGGCCGGGCGGTGGTGGTGCCCTCGGGCGCGGCGTGGACGGCGCTGGACGAGAGCGTGGTGGTGGAGGGCGGAGGCACGGGCGTGGAGTCCGCCTTCGTGCTCTCGGCGGTGACGGAGGGCGCGAGGGAGTCGGTCCAGGCGCGGGTGGGTGGCGCCACGTGCTCGGCGCGCGTGTCGGTGCTGGGGGCGGCGGTGGTGCCGGGGCAGCTGCGCGCGGTGGTGAAGGACGAGCTGACGGGCCGTCCCATCGCGGGGGCGGCGGTGGTGGTGGCGGATGCGGCGGGGGCGGTGACGGCCACGGCCCAGACGGACGCGAGCGGCGTGGTGACGCTGGCGGCCCCGGTGGAGGCGGGGAGCGTCTCCGTGTTCCACGAGGACTTCGGCTACCTCACGGTGGCGCACGAGGGCGCGGCGGGCCCGAGGGACCTGGCGCTGCCGCTGCGGCGCAACCCGACGGACCGGTACGGCGGGTACAAGGGCACCTTCCGGAACATGCCGGTGAGCGCGGACATGCACACGGGGCTGGCGGGGCTGTCGGCGCCGGACGCGGTGACGGACGTGTCGGCGTCGCTGCTGGCGGGACCGGTGCGCGAGGTGGCCTTCACGATGGGCGGCCAGGCGCGCGAGGCGACGCTGCCGGCGGGGGCGTACGTGGTGCTGCCGGGCAGCACGCTGGCGGTGACGGACGTGTCGGCGCAGGGGCTGGCGGGCGTGTGCGGCGCGGCGCCGGAGGGCTCGGCCAGCGCGGAGGAGGCGATGGCGGCGGGGGCGTGCGGCACGCGGACGGCGTGGGCGCTGGGCGGTGACATTCCGCTGAACGCGCTGCCGCTGGTGTCGGGCGGGACGGTGGACGTGGGACAGCTGCTGGCGCAGACGATTCCGCTGCTGCGCACGTTCAGCTCCTCGGTGGTGCGGGACGTGGAGTTCCGGCTGAAGGAGACGCCGCCGGACCCGGACACGGGCGCGCCGGACTATCGGGACCAGGCGCACTTCGTGACGGTGGACCACGACTTCAAGGAGGACCAGCGGATGGGGCTGGGCTTCCAGTTCGCGGTGCGGGTGCCGGCGCTGCCGAGCTACCGGGGGTACATGGACAGCGCGGCGGTGCTGGGCGCGGTGCGGGTGCCGGGGCGGGGCGTGGTGCCGCTGGGCCTGGGCATGGGGGTGAACACGAACCCGGCGGATCTCAACACGGACACGCAGGTGGGCCTGCCGGCACCGGGACTGGTGAGCGTGCGGATGGCGCCCGCGCACCACGGGCTCGAGGGCAGCCCGTACGAGCTGATGATCACCGCCTCGTCCTCGGCGGCCAGCCGCGACGCGACGGCGGGAGCGGCCTCCAGCGCGCTCATCCACCGGACGCTGCGGAAGCTGCCGTTCGATCCGAAGGGAACCACGCCGGTGGTGGTGGCCGGGCCCTTCCTGCCGGTGCCGGAGGGAGCGCGCTACAACTACAACCGGGTGGCGGGGAGAGGACTGGAGGGCCGGCAGCTGCGCTTCCTCGGGGAGCCGGAGCTGCCCGCGGCGACGGTGCTGCGCGCGGTGTTCACGAACCGGGCGGAGCGCCGCTGGGTGGTGCTGATGGACGTGGCGAGGGCCTCGACGGGCGTGCGGCTGCCGTTGCCGCCCGAGGGCTTGGAGGATCGGACGTACTACGGGGACACGGTGGGCTCGCGCTCGCCGATGGGGATGCAGGCGCTGGTGGTGCGCCGGACGGGGACGTCGGCGGGAGCGGCGGTGAACCTGCACGGACTGGTGGAGGCGGATGGGGTGGACCTGGAGCACCTGGGCGAGCTCACGGTGGCCTGGTCGGCGCTGGACCAGGGGCGGCCGCTGGTGACGTGGCTGGAGCCGGAGGAGGACGGCCAGAGCGTGACGAAGGGCTCGAAGGTGAAGGTGCGCGTGCTGGGCTTCCGGGTGGGAAGCGGCCCCCTGGACGAGGGCTCGGTGCGGCTGACGTTCTCGGGAGGCACGGGCTGCGAGGGCTCCACGGTGAACGGGTACGTCGTCGAGGGCCGTGGTGAGGTGGAGTTGCAGTTGCCCACGAGCTGCACGGGAGCGGGGGTGCAGCTCAACGCGACCCTGGTGGACCCGGAGGGAGTGGAACTGAGCCCGCCGGTGACGAGCCAGCGCACCGTGACGATCAACTGATCCCCTCTCTCAACTCTTGAGACCGATATCCCCTCTCCCCTCGGGAGAGGAGCCCCCCGTCGTTCAAAGGGGGGGCAAGCCCCCCGGGGTGAGGGTGCCCGGGCCCCGGGTTGGACCCTGGCGCTGGCTCCCGGGGTTTTCCGGGTGCTACCGTCCTCTCCGGTATGGCGCAGAACGAGACGGTCGTCACAGTCATCTCGAAGATCTCGGAGCGGCCGGTCGATCACGACGCGGCGCTGGTGGTCATCTACGGCCTGGAGCTGGGCCGGAAGTACGACCTCTGCAAGGAGGAGACGCTGATTGGCCGCTCCGCGAAGGCGGAGATCCAGGTGGATCAGGAGTCCATCAGCCGCAACCACGCGTGCATCGCGAACACGAGGCGTGGGGTCTTCATCAAGGACTTGGAGTCGACGAACGGGACGTTCGTGAACGACGAGGCGGTGAAGGGCGAGAAGGCGCTGCACAACGGTGACCTGGTGAAGATCGGGCGGACGATCTTCAAGTTCATCGAGGGGGGGAACATCGAGTCGGCGTACCACGATGAGATCTACCGGCTGACGACGATGGACGGGCTGACGCAGATCTACAACCGGCGCTACTTCGAGGAGGCGTTGGAGCGGGAGGTATCGAGGTCGCGGAGGTACGAGCGGAGCCTGGCGCTGGTGATGTTCGACGTGGACCACTTCAAGCAGGTGAACGATCGGTACGGGCACCTGGCGGGGGACTACGTGTTGAAGCAGCTGGCGTCGGCGCTGAAGACGAAGATCCGGCGGGAGGACGTGTTCGCGAGGTACGGCGGGGAGGAGTTCGGGCTGCTGTTGCCGGAGGTGGACGAGGCGGGGGCGGTGCTGCTGGCGGACAAGGCGCGCAAGCTGGTGGAGAAGCAGCGCTTCGAGTTCGACAGGAACGTGATTCCGGTGACGATCTCGCTGGGGGTGGCGGTGCTGGCGCCGGAGCACCGGGGCCTGGAGGACCTGAAGCGGGCGGCGGACACGAAGCTGTACGAGGCGAAGGCCGCGGGCCGCAACCGCGTGTGCGCGTGAGGCGGCCCTTTGTTGTCTATTAGTCCAGATGGAGTCTCCTCCATAGGACCAATTTTTATCTTGAAGACCAGACTTGCTTGAATTCAAGCCCCCTCAATCCAGATGTCTTCCACAATTCAACGACGTGCTCACTAACAAAAGTGGGACTCACCCTGAGATTCGGGATTTTGAAGAAGTGAACGTCCCGTATGGCGTCTGAGCGGAAGACGTGGCGATTGATTCTCATGATCTGCTTATCGCTGAAGCGGAGTACAGAGGATGCCGCTTCGTCTAATGCATCAATGACACGGGTGGGATTGAAAAGCGAGATGTCTGCTCCATTGCAAGCTATCGGCAACAGCTCGCCGCAATCGCGCATCATCGGTCCGAGCACGTCAGTGGCTCGCGATCTGAACATGAGAGCATGCGACCCAAGCCATGGCGAGTCAGACTCCAAGAGTTTCCGTCCCTCATCCTCTCGGATTATCCGCATGACAATGGGCTTCCAACTTCCCACGCGGGGCAAACCGTTGACTTGGACGTTGATGTTCTCGAAGTCGTCTTGATTGATGGGATGGCAGAATTCATAGCCATCCAGTAAAGATGGTATGTAGACAGATATTTTCTTCTCTTTCATTAGAGTCCTCCCGTCAAGAGCGCTTGCCTAATCGCGCTAAGTACTTCCAGGGCCTGCTCCCGAGTTGTAGCCTGACTCAGCATTCCGTTCACGGCATCGTAGTACGCTTGAGTGTGCACTGTAGAATGGACAGCGGCTCCAGCCGCATTTGCTGAGGCCCGGTTAGCAGGTAGGAACACTCCGTTGGCCGCATCATTGATTCCTATACCAAATCTCTGAAGCACCGCTCGTGCCGGCGCAGCCGAACTGGCAGAACCAGCAACGATGTGATGGGCGGCCGATTGTGTTGGCCGTACGATGCCCGCAGCTTCAAGTGCCGCACCCAATGCTTTCGATGAAGGAGCTACTGCTGAACCAGCAGCTCCAGCGCCTGCCCGAGTCGTCAATGAGAGCGCTGCTCGTGGAGCATTTATAGCAGCTGAAGCGCCGAGGCTTCCTATGATTGAGATTCCCCCGTCAATCATCTCGGCACTATGAGGATCAACACCCGCAGCTTGCATCGCTTTACTGGTCAGCGAGCTTGTCTGTTTCCCTGTGATGAGTTGCTGCAGTCCTGAGGCTGCGACATCCGCCCCATGGATGAACACCGCCCCGCCAGCGACTGCGCCAACGCCGGTCCAAGATGTGGCGACTCCTACGGTTGCACCCGCAGCCGCTTCCGCAAGCCCACCGACGAGCTTGAGTGCCCCCATGGCACGATCCCAACAACAAGCACTACGGCCATCCGGATCCACGAACTTTAGTGGGTTGTTCGCCGCGTATGTGTATGTCGCTAGATTGAACGGGTTGTAGACACCGCCAAGCCCTTCCCCATCAATGTACCCGGTCGCTGCTGGATCTGTGCTTGCCCACAGCCCGACCCGTGGGTCGTAATAGCGCGCGCCAAAGTAATACAACCCAGTCTCTTGATCCAGTTCCTTTCCGCTGAACAGATGTGGCAGTCGCTCGGTATTCGATCGCTGATCGACCCACGGCTCGCCGGACGGGAAATACTGCATGTGCTCATAAAGCTCTCCCTCTGTATCCGTTACATAGCTCGTGCTGCCGATATGATCAGGGTGGTAGAAATATAGGAAATTCGTGTCCGGCATTCCATCGTCCGGCATTTCGCTCGGCACTTGGTAATGCGGGTTCATTTCCACATTGCGGCCGTGATTATGGCCATTCGCCGAGCGATGCTCCCACCACTTGCCTAGCATCACGGAGACCAAGTCATGCTCGTTCGGCCTCACGTGCGCATCACCCGGTGACAGCTTGGATGCAATGCGCGTCGTGCCTACATAGACATGCTTGGTTCCCACTGACCGGTTACGCACGGTCCATTTATCATTTACATAGACGGTTTCGCCCTGTGCTCCGGTCTTGATGATCCGGTTCCCACCATGGTCGTAGACGAAGCGCGTAGTCCGCCCATTATCGGAGAGCGAGCGGACGCGGTCCTCTTCGTCCCACATGATTGTCCGCCGTTGTCCGTTGAGGTCGTCGTCCCACCCGGTCTGATTTCCGTTGTCGTCGTAGAAGAACGTCCGGTCACCGATGTGCGTTGCCGCATGCGGCTTGGCCGATCCATATTCATAGGCCCATGAGTAGGTGGTTTTGTGCTGAACGATGTCCTTGCTATCACCGCGATTTCGGATCCAATGCCGCTGATCCTTGTTCCGGATGTTATGGATATCGTCGTACTGCAGCGTGTATGTGAACTGGTTTTTCTTCCCCGGCGGCTGGAGCCACGTACCGCTCGCGCTGGTCAACCGGTACAGATCATCATAGGAGAAGCTTTGCTCAACCCGTCCGCCGTACTCATTCGGCCTTGTATTCGGAGCGTCGTTGAGCAGACTGGTGACATTGCCGACCTTGTCATAGCCGTACTTGGATCGCTGGAACTCCCCGGCTGCCAGGGTATCAAGCCGACGGCTCCGTGGATCGTAGTCATAGTGCGTGCGGATGCCGTTGCCGGTCTGCATGAACTCCCGCTGCTCGAACCGGTCGTACTCCAGTCTAGCCATATATGGGAACTGCACCCCCAACTTGACACCCTCCACCCCGCGTACCTGTCCGCCCGAGTCATAGGCATAGGTGAGTACCTCTGTATCCGGGTAGAACAGTTGTTGCAGTCGACCCCATGTATCGTACAGATACCGTGTCACGTAAACTTCGGGGCTGTTGGTGCTATTGCCCATGGTATGGCTGTCGATGCTGCGCCGCTCGTAGACAACTTCACCGAGCGCACCGTATCGCCGTTCCTCGAAGCCACTATTGTCGTCTACGCGCACGATACGGCCCACGCGGTTGCCGCCCTGTCCGTAGAGCGAGGTGTCCCCCCAGACATAGGTCACATTGTTGTCCGAGAAGCGCGGATATCGAATTTCTATCAGGTGCGTAAAGTCATACCGGTACTCGATTGCACCACCCTCTCGTCGCAGGTTGGGCGTGATCCGGCGAATGAGATTGCCAGCCGAATCGTAGGCCAGTTCGATATGCCCGCTGTCGGGATGGACCACGTGGGTACGTCGGCCAGCAAGGTCATACTCTGACCGGGTGAGATTGCCTGCTGTATCGATCACGCGCCGGAGTTGTTGCAGCGGATCATACTCGTAGTGAGTGGTGAGCCCCCGTCCATCCAGATACTCAACCCCAGCCCGGATATTTCCTCGCGCATCGCGGTAGGCATCACGGCGATTGTCCTCGGCGTCGGTCGTGGTGGTTAGAGCCCACAAGCCGTCATCCGAGAGCGCTGGCACCAGCGAATAGGATAAAAGCATCCGCGTCTCATCAGGCAGCAGGATCTTGAGCTGGCGGTCAAGCAGGTCATAGGTGGTACGCGTCGGCGGTGCGCTGGTATCCACGGAGTGGCTGAATGCTTGGTTGAGCGCCGCGATCTTGGGCTCCTCGGTGGGATACCACTGCGCCACCACGCGGCCCCATGGGTCAAGGTGTCTGCGACCCGACACGATCATTGCGTCCTGTGCCGGAGCGCTCACCCCGCGATGCAGGGTCGCGTCTTTTTTTGTCTGGATGGAGCGCGCGAGACCATCCACGAAGAGCACTGTCTCGATGGGGTCAGCCACATTGCGGAAGACATCCATGTGCGCGGTAGCCGCGAAGGGCACTGTCGCGTCGGGCTGGTACGTGAACCGGAGGGCGTAGTCGAGCCCTCTCTCTAGTTCGTAGGGCCCACGAACACGCGCGACGCGGCCAAAGTCGTCGTAATTGGTGAGGACCGGGCTGCCGTTGATGTCGGTCTCTCGCGTGGGTGCACCAAAGCGCAGATCATGATCGGCCGTGGAGTAGTAGCCGAAGCTGTCGTCAATGCGGACTATATGGGTTTGCACTTCGGAATCGTAGGTGTAGCGGAGCTGGTAGCGCTGATTGTTGTGGTTGGGCGGTGCAGTCACGCTCCGCAGGTTGCCATCGTCGTCATAGGTGAGGTCGGTCTGCGCAACCGTAGTGCCGTCGAGGGAGACTCGGATCTGGCGCATGTCGCCTGTGCCACTGGCGCAGTCCACACTCGCCTCGCGCTTGCGCAGGAGCGCGCCAGCCGCATTGCGCACGGTGATGCTATCTGCCGTGCCTATGATGTGATGGGTACGACAGGTCGAGTGTCGGCCCGTGTACTGGATCTCCGCCCGGTAGTCGTCGCTCGCTCCCGGTCCACCCGCGTCGTAGAGCGCGATGACGTTGCCATAGCCATCGTAGTCCTGGGTGGCGAAGGTATGGATGGACGCGCTGGGATTGCCTTCATGACGGTAATGGTGTTCCTGCACCTGTGCCGGGAACACCGCCTCGTGGTGCGAGGCCTGAGCGGGCGTGAGTACGCGACCGTTCTCCACATCGCGGAGTTCGTACTGATAAGTGGCGCGCTCGAACACGGCGCCGTCTCCAGCTAGGGTGCGCGTGGCAGCCAGGAGGCCGCGCTGGTGGTAGCCGCTATTGTGATACTCAAGTTCCTGCCGCCGGTAGACGGGCAGGGCACTCGTGGACGAGACGCCATTCCAGCCACGCGTATCCAGCGTCTCTACCTCGATCTGGGCAAAGCCATAGAACTCTCGCTCGTAGCGGTCGTAACGGCCCCCGGCGGAGCGGATGCGCTGTAGAGTGTAATCGGTGACCTGTCCGAGCTCGGCCGAGTCGGCTTGGCCATCGTAGACCTTGACCTCACTCAGGGCCCAGCGGCTGTGGGGCATGTCCTGGGTGTTGCCGCTGCGCTCGTAGTCGAGCCAGATCTCGGCGCCCAGGGGACGCTTCACGTGGCGCAGGAGGTTGGTGCGGCCCGTAAGGTTGCGTGCCACCGAGATCTGGTGCGGATTGTCGGAGAAAAGTTGATCCGGGTAGCCGTCGCCGTTGATGTCTTGGAGGTTGTTCGTGGGCCGGCTGACGGACTCGCCGAAGTCGGCGCCCGGGTTGATGATGAAGCTGATGGGGGTGGGGGGAATGGGGATGATGATCGAGAAGTAGGCGCCGCCTCCCAGAGTGGTGGATTGACTCCTGGAGATATCTCCACCCGTGCCGCCACGCCAACTCACCGGGGCCGAGGCCATGCGATGCCCCAGGTTGAACCAGACCCGCAGCCCATCAATTGCCTGCTCGGCGCAATCGATCAGTCCGTCGCCATTGATGTCGAGCAGGGAACCGCCGCAGCTGCCGCCGCCTGCCTTTTGCGTCCCTGAGTCGCTTCTGCTGCCGTTGATTCCACCCCCGAAACCGTAGTTACCGGTGTTGAAGCTGATGGATGCACCGGCGTTCACCTCCTGGGTGTTGCCCTCATGGATGACCGCTTGTCCCCACGGCTCGTTCGCGGCGAACCGGTATCCTAGGTTGAGCTCCACCTCCAACCCTTCGCGGCCTTTGCGCACCCGGTCGGGCAGGCCATCTCCGTTGACATCTATGAGGTCGGCTTCGGAGGTGCTATTGCCCTTGCTTGCGCCCACGTTCAAAGCGAACCCGATGGGCTGCATCTGCTGCGTGCTGGCGGAGCCGCTCGGGGCCTTACCAGCACCGCCGCCGAACAGACCGCGCGCGCTGGAGACGGCGCTTGCGATGTTGCCTCCGATGCCAAACGTCGAGTTCCCGGTGCTTGAGGTCCGCAGATCGCGTTGCGGCACCCCATGTTGTTCGGCCAGGACTCCGAGGGGAGAGGTGTACTGGATGCGTGCCGGCGACACGACATCGGGAAAGCCATCGCCGTTCATGTCGAGGAAGTCGAGCAGGCTTTGGGACTCTCCTTCGGCTACGGAGGCAGATGCAGGACCGGCTCCGGCGCCCAGAGCCGTGTTGCGCGAACGGGAGATGCGCGGCACGGCGGCTGCTCCCGCGAGCTGGGCCGGAGTTGGCAGCCGCGGCATGGGACCACCCAGCCGCGTGGTCGCCATCTCGGTCGCCGTCACGTAGATGAGCTCGTGAGGCCCTTGCCAGTGCGCACCTCGCACGGGGCTACACTCAAAGGCATCTTCTGCGGTGTAGCGGCAGGGCATCGTGTCCGGCGTGGGCAGGAAGGAAAACGCCGTCATGCCCTTCTGGGCGAACTGACGCGCCATGTCCGGGGCCGCTTGTTCGTCGAGGGTCTCGCTGCCGTCGAAGAGCGGTGGGGCGTCTAGCTCGTCGGGTGGAATGGGCTGGTCACCCTGTGAGCCAGAACCGTTGTAGCCACCGTAGGACCAGCCTCGATACGCCTGCGAGAGTCGGCTCGACCTCGCTACGCCATAGTTGATGGTCGGGAGAGTGAAGAGACCATAAGCGGCGGAAGTCTGGATGGTGGCGAGCAGAGCCGGGTTGCTGACGGAGAAGGAGAAGAAGACCGGCTCGTTGGCGGTGACTGGCACGGCCAGGCTCATCGGGTGGTTGCCACCATTATCGATGGTGACCTGGGCCTTGCCGAGCAGACGACCCTGGCTCTTGGCCGTGAAGGTGACGGTCCCCTTGTGGGGGGTGCTCCCCGCCTTGACCCAGGCCATGACAGGGAGTGTATGGGTGAGCGTGGACACATACGCTGGTGCTGGGGTCTCTGGCGCCCGCAGCGAATACGTCACCAGATCATAGGGCAGCGGGATGTCCAGGAGCGGCTTGCCCTGATGGTCTACGACAGGCAGCGTCCGCCCATTTTCGTCCCGTGCGGTCACGTATCGCAACCACGGGCCATGTCTGACTCCACTGTAACCGCTGTTCACGGCCTCGAAGTTCAGCGCGGTCAGATCGATGGGCGAGTCGGTGTGGATGCGGAGCGCGACGGCGCTCTTGGCATTCACCCGGAGCGTCTCGTCGAAGTTGAGGGTGGTCTGCGATGTGGCGGAAAGCACCCGGGAGAAGGCCGGGACGCCATCGACCAGGAGCGAGAACGTGACATGGTCGGAGGTCTCACGCAGCTTGGTCAGCCGACCCGAGACCCGTACAGCACCGGCGAAGGGTACGGTCATGCTGGTGCCGACACGACCGGCGAGCGTGAAATCGGCTGCGGCATCGAAGCGGTGGATGTCGAGGCGGTTCTCGTCCTTGGCGGCAGTCTGATCCAGATACTGGACGACAGGACTCCAGAGCACCCGGTCATCCCACTCGTTGTCCCGCCCATGGATCCGGAAGAAGAAGCGGTCGCCGGCAGCGACATCGACCTCCAGGGCAGGTTGCTGCGGCTGGGTCTCCGCGGGGCCGAAGTCGTGGGTCCAGAGCCGTGTGCCCTCGTGCTCGATCGAGGCACGAAGTCCATCCCCACCGGGGCGCTGAGCCTTGGCCAGCCGGACCTCGCCCGAGATGCGCACATGGCCCGCATAGGGGGCTTGCCAGCTTCGGATGGTGTCCACGGGAGGCGCATGCTGATCGAGCTCGACACGGAGCTCGGGATCCTCGAAAGACGCTGGCAGCGCGTCGAGGGCCACTGCACTCGCTCCAATGCGGACGGGGGTACCACTGCTGTCGCCAGGGACGAACCTCGGCAGGCCATCCTCACTCAACACGTTGAAATAAACAGTAGAACCGGACACCAGATCCACGAAGCCATCGGCGTTGACGTCGGAGAGATAGGTGTCCTGCTCCGCGGACGAGAACGCCATGTTCGCGTGGAACTGGGCTGGGACGACATACGCCTCGGGACCAACGGACAAGCGCATCGTCGAGCGCTCGTGGGAGAGAGCTGGCAGGCCGTCAACGGGAAGCGCTGGTGTCGCGAAGAGCGGCAGACCCCCAGGGCCCGACTGATTACGGTTGAAGTAGAAGCCACCGCTCCCGCTGCGGAAGACTCGGTCGGCCAGGCCGTCGCCATTGACATCCACAAGCGCGACCCGCCCATTGCTGTCATCGGCCCGTCGGCCCACTTTTGCACCGACCGATAGCCACTTGTCCGCACCGAAGGAAATACCGGTGTACAGGTGACCACCGAACGATCGGGTCCGCGAGCCGCCCAAGGCACTGGCATCCGCTTGCCCGATGGAGCCGTAGAACCCGTCTGGCAGCACGAGCCCGGTATCGGGCTTTTCCGCCCCAGCATTCCAAGGCTCCACCAGAGCAAAGCCGCGGTAGATGCTGCTCGTCTCGGTCACCTCGTCGAAGTAGTCGAAGCTGTGCACGTTGCCAGGAAACGGCCGGTTGCCCACACCGAACTGGGTGAGCTGCCGGAGCCGACTCTTGCCGAAGGGCCCCTGATCGTACGTGAGCTGCCAGGCGCGCACGAGGGTCTGGCGGTAGTAGACCTCGATACGGCGCAGGCGCTCGCTGGTTACCTGCTTGAAGCCACCGCGGCCACTCACGAGGAGATCCGGGCGGCAGCCAGTCTGCCCCTCACTCGTGCACGCGGGCTCACGCAGGAAGACAACGCGGTACGGCGCCGTGGTCTCGCCCTCGCGCAGGGTGTAGTGCGCCGAGGAAAGGTAGAGGTCTCGGCCAGGGACTTGGCGCGGGGCGGTCCAGGTAACCGTGTCGTAGTCGAAACGCACGCTGTTTCCGTGGGTGTCACGCACTTCGCGCAGGCCCCAACGGAAGATGTTACCAGCATCATCGGTCAGGCAGGCCTTGGAGTCCCTGCCAGTCTCGGGCGTACCTCCATAGAAGGTGCGTGTGCCCTTGCGGTCGGTGACCTCCCACCAGTAATTGCTGGGGCTGTTCCCGTGGCGCACGATGCGCTGGAAGGAGCCCTCGATGCGAGGATGGAACAGTTTGACGTCTTCGCCACCCATGCGGGTGGTGCCCTGGGCGCGGGGGCGTGGCTGGGCGCGGTGCGCGGTGGGCGAGAGCTGGGCACCGTTGAGCACATAGGTTTCAGTCTCGAGCGCGGCGTCGTAGCGCGGAACGCCCCAACGCGTCTCGGCTTCGATGACTGAGGCGCTCATGTCCCAACCAAGGCCCACCCAACCGTTGCCGCGTGCGGAGTTGTAGCCGAGCGCGAAAGAGGGTTGGACACCCAGCCGGCCAGGCGGAAGCTCCAACGGGTAGTTCAGTGCCGCATCACCACGGGAATTTGGTTGCGGCGGAGCAATGAGCTGGATGCCCGCAGCAGGAGTGGCGGCTTTGATGCCCTTGAGGCGATTCGGATCGAAGGACGTGATCTGTGGGTGCTCGGGTGCCACCACGATGGCATTGATCATGATGGTGAAGTGATCCGTGAGACTCTCGACCACTTGCTTGTCGTGTGCGACCCTGGCACGGGCGAGCGGTTCCCAGCGCTTCAGGGTTTCGTCGTAGTAGAAGGTCTGGATGTTTTCGGGCACGTAACCCGGTGGAATCAGCGAGGCCTGATAGGGCAAGGTGACCTTCAGGGCGTCGTCGAAGAGTTCGCCGTGCGGCTGGAACTCGTAGGCGCGCCGGGCAGGCGCGGTGACGTTGATGAGGCCGGGATCGAGCGCGGGGAGCGCGTTGGAATCGAGCTGCTTTAGTGAGACACGCTTGCGCCCCTTCATGGCGGTAGAGGGGATGTCGACGGAGACATGGGTGCCGAGCGCGATACGCTTGGACTCGCCAGGTCCAACCTCGGCATCGGCGAGCTGCCCTACCTCCCCAAAGCGAGCGCGGCGCTCGTGCACGGTGAGGCCATCGTCGAGCGCGGGATCACGTGTCTCGGCTCCAGGCATGACGCCAGCGTCATGTTCGAGCACGAACTGGCGGGTGAAGGAACTGCCGTCGGCGAAGCGGGCGGTGATAGTCACTGGCCAGTCATTGCCGGGCCCGGAGCTGCGACGAAGCATGGACGCGAACATGCCCGTCGTGGTGTCCGTGTCCTTGCCATCAATGCTCACGCGCACGCCACCGCTCACGTGAGAGGGTGCTCGGGCCCAACCATCCACCCACGCCTCGTGGCCGAAGTGCTCGCGGGCCGAAGCGAGCACGATGCGTGGAAAGTCGATGCGGCGGCCAGCTCCCGATCCAGACACACGCAGTTGCGTGACCGTGACATCGGTGGAAGGACGCAGGCGAAGTCCAGCACAGCGCATGCGGCCCGCATCCTTGACGGCGTAGACGGACATGCCCGTGCCCTCCGCGACGACCGAGGTAGGCAGGTCATGCGCCATGGCGGCCGCGTCCACACAGCGCAACGACCATGTCGTGCCCACGCCAGAGGCGATACGGATAACGTCCGGAGCGAGCCAGCGCTCGAAGGCGACGACCAGTTCCTGGCCGGCGGGGACCGGGACAGGAGTGCCGCCGTCTTGGAGCAACGACATGGCCCCCTGTGTGGGAACGCCATCGAAGGGTCCTACCGAGATCGATTCGATGGTGTTGCTGCCGTGGTCGAGCTCTGCCACAAGCTCGACCACGCCAAGCTTGACCATGCCGCGAGCCTCGCCAGGCAAGCAGAACTCGAGCTGGTTGCGGCCAAGCTGTAGGTTCTCGATATCAATGGGATGGACGAATGCCCCTGCATCACTGGTCGGTGGCGGGAGCCAGAAACCGCGCTTCACCGGTCCACCGTTGACCACGCGCGTCAGGACCAGTGGGCGGAACACGCCCTCGGTGCGGTAGCGCAGCCAGGCGCGCCGGTATGCCCCCGGGTGGCGCGCGAGATCGAACGAGAACGTCACGCAACCCGGGAGACCTCTGGTCGGCTCCCGGCTGAGTGCCGCGTCTCCGCTCGCTACGGGCAGCACATCCGCAAGGGCTTCCGCGGGTGTATCGCTTCCTGGGGCTGCGGCTGGCTCCCACGACAGCGGCAGCGGTGTCGCCGTGCCCCAGAGTTCCACCTCGGGTACGGCCGCTCCGGCATTGCCCGAGAGTTCGAAGTTCAGGGTGACACGTGTCAGATGCTGGGGCTCATGGAGGAGGAATGTCGTCCACCCCTCTGGCAGGGTGGCCAGCTCATGGGGGCCCGAAATACGGGTGCCTTGTGCATCGATCAGCGAAAGGCGGTAGGGGCTCGGGCCGAAGACCTTGAGCGCGGCAAGCGCAGCATCGCCGTCTAGGCGGGCCACGACGTCTGCTTTTCCTGCATTTCCGGAGGGACTCCAACCGTTCGCGGTGTCGCGGTCGAAGAGTGCCCAGGTCGTGTGGTCTGCGACGGCTGTCTCCAGCGTCAAAGGCGTAAGCCTCCGCGCTCCCATCTCCTCACCTGTGGGCAGTGTATCCTCCCGATTCTGGCAGGACAGGACGCTAGCCAGAACCGCCGCAGTTACCACGGCTGTGAAGGATTTGAGTGGAGCAGTAACGCCATCTCGGCGAATGGGCATGCGGTATCCCGAAGCTTCTGGGAGAGAACCCCAGTTTGGTACGATGTTCTCCTAGATTAAGAATCAGTCCGTCAATGGAGTTATTTGTGCGCGTGCAGGCTACCTCATCCACCGTTACACTTTTCGGGGTCATTTTGATCGGCAGCCTGATGGCGAGCTGCACGAGCGAACCGCCGTTCCAGCGTGGGACGGTTGGAGAGAGTTGCCGGGCACGCAATGATTGCGTGGTGGGGCTTGCCTGCCTCAACGAGAAGTGTGTTCCAGACAGCCTAGATGTGAGCGTCACCGGTAGAGCGTGCTACCGGGTCGAGTGTGGGACCGATGCCGAGTGCTGTGCTGATTTCGTGCCCTCGGCGAGTTGTGCCTTATACGAGGCGGACTGTCAGTCCAATCCGAACAATTGCGAAGCCTTTCTCACGTATTGTCAGCCCATCATATTCATGACAACTGGCCCAACTCATGCATGAGAGCAGGAACCAGGGGCTCTTGTGAGCGATTTCGAGCACAGAACAGACGTCGGCCCTCCCGGGGGCGCGGGTAGCAAGCAGGACGG
>NZ_DBNGVP010000163.1:0-98500 GCF_057119385.1 Archangium sp.
AGGCGGAGAACGAGTCGGGGAAGGTGGCCCTGACGAGGGACTCCCTGGGACGGGTGGTGGCCGAGAAACAGGCGGAGGGGGAGGTGACGTCGCGCTACTCGCCTTCTGGCCACCGTATGGAGGTGGAAAGCAGCCTGGGCGCGCACCAGAAGCTGCTGCGGGACGCACTCGGGACGGTAAGGGGGGTGACGTACACCTCACCCGGCAGGCCGGAGTGGGCGGTCCGCATGGAGCGGGACGCGGGCGGGCTGGAGGTGTCGCGGTGGATGCCGGGCGGGGTGGTGGCCACCTGGAAGCATGACGAGGCGGGCCTCCCCACGGAGCGGCGCACCCTGGTGGGCGGCGGGACGGTGGCCCAACGCACCTGGCGCTGGCGTCCCGAGGGGCAGCTGGCGGCCATGTCGGACGCGGCGCACGGCCACACCGAGTACATTCATGACGCCTGGGGACGGATGGTAGGAGAGCGAAGGCCCGACGGCGGCCTCCAGCACCGGGCCATGGACGCGGTGGGCAACCTCTACCGACACCCCGGGATGAAGGACAGGCGCTACGGCCCGGGTGGACGGCTGCAGGAAGCGGATGGCACCCGGTACACCCATGACGCCGATGGCAACCTGACGGAGAAGCACACGCCCGAGGGCACCTGGCGCTATGGCTGGAATGGAGCGGGCCTTCTCTCCGAGGTGCAGCGGCCGGATGGGGTGCGCGTACACCTGGAATATGACGCACTGGCCCGGCGCACGCGGAAGGTGGTGCTGGGCGCGGAGGCGGAGGGCCGGGCGGCCCCCGAGCGCGAGGTGCGCTTCGTCTGGGACGGGCACGTCCCCCTGCACGAGGTGGCCTCCACCGAAGACGTCACCACCTGGCTGTTCGAGCCGGAGAGCTTCGCGCCATTGGCCAGGGAGGACTCCACGGGGCGCTACGCCGTGGTGACGGACCACCTGGGCGCTCCCACCGAGATGTACGACGAGCTGGGGCAGCTCGCCTGGCGGATGCAACTGGACGCATTTGGTGTAGGCAAGGCCGACGTGGCCCTCCAACACTGCCCCTGGCGCTGGCCGGGACAGTACGAGGACGAGGAGACGGGTCTCCTCTACAACCGCTTCCGCTACTACGACGCCTACGCCGGGCGCTACATCAGCCAGGACCCACTGGGGCTCGCCGCTGGGCCCCGCCTCTATGGCTACCCCGAGGATCCGCTCTCCGCCACCGATCCTCTGGGTCTGGCCAAATGCGGGCCCAAGGTCGTTCGTGCGAACTCACGCTCACAGGCGATGCGGCTTGCCCAGCAACATGCCCAGGTGCCGAGAATCTCCCGAGGCGGTCAAGTCATTGGATTTGACGACTTGAACGCGACAAGCAAGGGCCCCAACTTCGGTAGCCTCAAAAAGGATGGAGCCACCAATCTGGGCCGAAGAGATCCTCATAGCAGCGCGCATTTCATGGATCATCCAGATGGGCATCCCGACATGATCGGTCCGGGTCATCCCGCGCACCACGAGTCGCCTCATATCCATTCAGTCAACAGAAAAGGTGACGAAATCATCATCACCTATCCCGGAAAGCATTGAGGTGTCTTGTGGGTATCTTCTTCACGGATGGGCATGAGCGCCTCAAAACGGAAGTATCGTATTGGAGCAATTTCCTTTCCTCTGCTGAGTGCTACTTGCTCGTCTACAAGGCATCTCACATGGGTCCTTCTGGCTTTGATCGCTTTCCAGAAGGACAGGCCTTGGTCGAGCACATTCTTCGAACCTCGACGATCCTCTCTCAAGGATTGGACTCCATTCCCCTGGCTCAGCACCCCTTATTCGAGATCGTACGGAAAGAGGCATCTCCCGGCTGCGTCTCCTTTGATTCACCCGACTCCAACCTGCGCAAGGAACTGGAGAATCTCCAGAAACTTCGAGATGCACTGAAGAAGCAGGCGTTGCTCAAACGGTACGGAAGGAACCCGCCGCCACAACCCCCAGCCCTTTTGAGATCACTTTTTCAAGGGAGCCAAGAAGTGGAGTTCCGCTCTCCACCACATGCGATCGACTCGATGTGTCTGGAATTCATATTGAAGCACTCTTCCCATGCGTGTATCTGGCGATGGGGAGAGTTTGGGCTTCACTTCTTGAGCCTCAGTCGAGACAAGGGAGGCTCGCTCCAATTCATCGAGGAAGCAGCGCACGGGTTGGACGTCGAGCTGATTCGAGCCCGTTCGATCCGCGAAATCCCCACCTGGTAGGAGATGGAACGAGGCCATGTCGCACAGTCCATCCCCCTGACTGGAAGAACCAGTCCCGCATGAGTCTCACCGAGGAGAACTCGCAGGTGCTCCATCTCGTTCAGGCGATGATGGGCGCCATCACGCCCGATTTCCGCAGAGGCACCCTGAAGCCGATCGGCAGTGACAGAAGGCCGCAGGTGAGGCGATGAGCAAGGTGGCGCGGGAACTGAACGCACTCCAGAGGCAGATGGAGGGAGGAGCGCCCCTTCCCCATCAGGCCACGGACTGGGCGATGAGGCTGTTCACCCTCTCGCGTGACACCCAGGTGGATCCGTCCGCGGTCCAGAAGCTGCTCGAGCACTTCCTCGACAGCCTGCCGGAGTGGGGGCTGGAGGATCTCCCCGCTCGAACCGCGGAGTACGCGCACGGACTGGCGACCGCACCCGGGGAGCTCGAATACGAGGAGCTGCACAAGCTCTTCTCGCTCCGGGACGAGCTCCACGTCCTGTGTGAGCTGGGCATGTCCATCGGCAGCGAAACCCGATCCGAGCTGGACGAGGCCCTGCGCGCACGCTTCCAGGCGCAGAAGAAGGCGGCCAGCTCCGTCGCCCGGGACAGGGCCGAGGACTGGAACAGGACCCTGTGGTGGTACGCGGAGCGCTTGAACCCACGCTTGAGGAAATGACCCCGCGCGGAGCCGTCTACCTGCCGCCGCGCTTCTTCACGGCCTTCTTGGGGCGGCACAACGGATGGGGCTTCTTGTCCACGGAGGCGAGCTGGAACGAGCGCTTGCCGTTGCAGGCCACGCGGAACTCGGGGTTCTCCTCCTTGGGCACGCGGAACGTCTTCGCCTTCGCGCCGCGCAGCAGCTGGTGCTGCCACCACACCTTCGTCCGGTCCCTCCCGTACATGCCCGCGCCGCACTCGAGGTACGGCAGCCGGCCCAGCACCGGCGTGAAGGACGGCGCATGCACCCCCTCCACGAGCCGCGTGCCGAAGAAGACGCGGCCCTCGTAGCGCACGAAGCCGCAGCCCAGCTCCTCGTACCCCTGCCCATCCCCTCGCGGCACCGCGACGAAGGCGGGCAACTCGGGGCGCTCGGTGTGGTTGAGGTAGAAGAAGCGCGCGTCCCGCGGCCGGCAGTCCGCGTCCACCTCGAACGTCTCCGCGTCCGCCAGGTCCATGCGCGTGAGCACGTCGGCCCGCTGCCCGTTGGGCTCGTTCACATGGTCCTCCTCGCTCAGCGGCCGGCCCCAGTAGACGCTGGTGGCGTAGCGGAAGTAGCCGCAGCCGATGGGACGGAAGGAGTCCGGCGCGAAGGGCACCGGTGGACGGTTCTTCAGCGGGCGCTGCAGCAGCAGCGTGCAGCCCCGGCGCACCCGGCGCCCATCGGCGTAGAAGCCCTGTCCGAGCGGCCGGAGCATGCCCTCGCCGGTGCCCACCTGCGTGTCGCCACAGTGGGTGATCTCCGGCTCCACGGCCGAGACGGGAGCGGACAGGGAGGAAGCGGGCGCGGGGGCGGCCTCGGCCGGGCTCGCGGGGGCCGCGGGGCCCAAGTCCCGAGCGGGCTCCCGAGCGGGCTCTGGAGTCCTCGCGTCCTGGGCGCGCGCGGCCGGGCCCGCGACCAGCGCTCCGAGCAGGAGTGCCAGGGGGGTTCCAAGCCGCTTGGAAGAATGCCTCGTGCTTCCCATGGGGGCGCATCATGGCGCGTCCGGGGCCTGGGAGCGAAGAATCCCGCTGTCCGGGGAAGCGCCGCCCGGGAGCCCGGAGGGGAGGCGAGCGGGAGCCGGGCTCAGGAGGTGGCGGTGGCCTCGGTGACGACGTGGCCGGGGGCGAAGAGGGCGAGCCCCAGGGCGGCGGTGCCGGCGAGGGAGGCGAGGACGGCGAAGCGCACGGAGAAGCCGGGGGGGACGAGCTCCAGGGCGGCGAGGGTGAAGGAGCCGCCGAGCATGCGGGTGGCGTAGAGGGCGCTGGTGACCATGCCGCGGTGGTGCCAGGGGGCGCGCGTCTGGGGCCCGAGCAGGGAGGTGGAGGCGGCGGGCCCGAGGCCCAGTCCCATCAACCCGAGGCTGACGAAGGCGGCGGGGGTGCCCCAGTCCCGGGAGACGGCGAGGGCGAGCAGGCAGGCGCCGGTGAGACAGAGGGCGAAGCCGCCCCCGGCGCTGGCGCGGAGGCCGCCCCGGAGGAAGACGCGGACGCCGAAGGTGGAGCCACAGGCCCACCCGCCGAGCAGCGGCACCAGGGCGAGCCCGGCCAGGAGGGGGCTGTGGCCTCCGAGTCCCGTCATCCACAGGGGGACGAGCGCGGTGGTGGTGTAGAGGAGGGCGCCGCCAATCACCCCGCCGAGCACGCCACACAGCACGGTGCGATCGCGCAGGAGCTCCAGGGGGACGAGCGGGGAGGGAGAGGAGCGCTGCTGGCGCACGACGGCGGCGAGCCCCACCCCCGCGGCGAGGGCGAAGGAGAGGCGGAGGGCGGAGGAGCCGCCACGCTCGAAGGCGAAGAGGAGCAGCCCGAGGGAGACGCCGGTGAGGACGGGCCCCTGGACGTCGACGCGGGAGGAGGAGGCGCGTGCGGGGTCGCGGTAGGAGGCGTGGAGCAGGGCGAGCGCGAGCAGGCCGACGGGGAGGTTGACGAGGAAGGCCTGGCGCCAGGAGGCGGAGGTGACGAGCCAGCCGCCGATGAGGGGTCCGACGACGGTGGCGGCGCCCCAGGCCCCGGTGAAGAGGCCCTGGACGGCGGCGCGCTCGCGCAGGGTGTAGAGGTCGGCGCTGAGGGTCATGGTGGTGGGCTGGAGCGCCCCGGCGCCGAGCCCCTGCACCACCCGGAAGGCGATGAGGGCGGGGACGGAGGGGGCGAAGCCGCAGAGGGCGGAGCCGAGGAGGAAGAGGCCCATGCCGGCGGAGAAGACGGGCTTGCGGCCGAGCTGATCGGCGAGCTTGCCGAAGAGGAGGATGCCGAGGGTGGAGGCGAAGAGGTAGGAGGAGAAGACCCAGGAGTAGAGGTGCTGGCCGCCGAGCTCCCGGGTGAGGGTGGGCATGGCGCTGGTGACGACGGTGGCCTCGAAGGCGGAGACGACGAGGCCGAGCAGCACGGCGGTGGTGGCCATGCGCCGGGCGGTGCCGGGGAGGGCGGCGGGCTGGAGCCCGGAGGAGACGTCCATGGGGAAGGAGTACGCCTCCGGGAAGCATGCGGAAACCGCATCTGGCGCATAGAGTGGATGCGGAAAGCGCATGAACACGGAACAGCTCAGGGCCTTCGTGCAGGTGGCACGGGAGGGCCGGCTCACGGTGGCGGCGAGGCAGCTCGGGGTGTCGCAGCCGGGGCTGTCGAGACAGCTGCAGGCGCTGGAGACGGAGCTGGGGGTGCGGCTGCTGGTGAGGACGCCGGGAGGGGCGGTGCTGACGGACGCGGGGGAGCGCTTCCTGCCGTACGCGAGGCGGGCGCTGGAGGCCCTGGCGGCGGGGACGGCGGAGCTGGGAGCGCTGACGACGACGCCGAGGGGCACGGTGGCGTTGGGGACACTGCACTCGGTGGGGACGTACCTGTTGCCGGAGCTGGTGAGGGCCTTCAAGGAGCGCTACCCGGAGGTGCTGCCGAGGCTGAGCGAGGGGACGCACGTGGAGCTGGAGGCGCGGGTGGCGGGAGGCGAGTTGGATCTGTGCATCGTGAACCTGCCGATGAGGCGGGTGGACCTGGTGGCGCAGAAGCTGTGGGAGGAGGAGCTGGTGCTGGCGGTGCCGCGAGGGCATCGGCTGACGAAGCTGAAGCGGGCGGTGGCGTTGGCGGAGGTGGTGGAGGAGCCGCTGGTGGTGATTCCGGGCATGGCGGGCACGCACGCGCTGGAGGCGGCGTGCGAGGCGCGGGGGATGAAGCCGCGGGTGGCGGTGGAGATGGACAACGCCGAGGGGCTGAGGCGGATGGTGGAGCGGGGCCTGGGGGTGGCGCTGTTACCGAAGCTGATGGCCCGGGACCATGCGTCGCGAGGCTTCGACGTGGTGGAGGTGGAGAAGGGAGGCCCGAGGCGGCAGGTGGCGCTGGTGCACCGGGGCGAGGAGTACCTCACGGCGGCGGCGCGGGCGCTGAAGACCTTCATCGTGGACTCGCTGCGCCGATCCGGACCGTAATCCCAGACACCATGCCCAGGACGACCCTTCCCCCCGCGATGACGCTCCCCACGGATGAGGCACGCGCCTGGCTCGTCAGCCACCTCGGGCTGGCCACGTCCTCCTGGCCCCAGGGCGCCGAGGGCGTGCGCGCGCTGCTGCGCCACCTGCGCCACATCCAGTTGGATCCGCTCGATGTCATCGGCACCAACGCGGACCTCGTGGCACTCGCGCGCGTGGACGGCATCGCCAAGGGCGACGTGTACCGCCACCTCTACCCCGGCCACGCCTTCGAGCACTGGGCCAAGGAGCGCTGCATCCTGCCCGCCAGCGCCTTCCCCCACTACCGCGAGCGCTCGCTGGAGACCCCGTGGTGGCGCCTCGCCACGCGGCTGGAGCGTCTGCCCGAGAAGGTGCTGGGCGCCGTGCTCGAGGAGCTCGAGGCCCGCGGCCCCCTCACCGCCGCGGAGCTGACCGACCATGGCGCGGTACAGCCGCTCGACTGGAGCGGGTGGAAGGGCACGGGCAAGGCCACCTCCATGGCGCTCGAGGTGCTGTGGACGCGCTGTGAGATCGTCGTGTGTGGCCGGGGCCCCGGTGGCAAGCGCTACGACGTGCCGCACCGGGCGCTCCCGGACGTGGCGCGAGCCCCCGCGGGCCACACCCATGACGAGAGCTTCGCGCGCTGGGCCCTCACCGAGCGCGTGGAGGCCGCGGGCCTGCTCTCGCGCGCCAGCGGCCCGCACTGGTCCACGCTGTCTCCGGTGCGCACCTCGCCACTGCCGGACGCCATGGTGCGCGAGGGGGTGCTGGAAGAGGTGTCACTGCCCGGCTCACCCCGGCGCTACCTGGCTCCCGCGGGCTTCCGCTCGCGGTCCGTGACGGCGCCGGACGAGCGGATGCGGATACTCGGCCCCTTGGATCCCCTGCTGTGGGACCGAGGGCTGGTGAACCAGCTCTTCGGCTTCGAGTACGTGTGGGAGGTGTACAAGCCCGAGGAGCAGCGCCGCTGGGGCTGGTACGTGTGCCCGCTTTTGCACCGGGGCCAGCTGGTGGGAAGGCTGGAGGCACGCGTGCAGGAGGGCGTGCTGCGTGTGGAGAAGTTGTGGAGGGAGAAGGGCGTGAAGCTGGACGACGCGGCGCTCGACGAGGCCCTGGCGCGCCATGCACGGGCCTGCGGCGCGGTGAAGGTGCGCCGGCCCCGGGCCCGCGTGGGCTGAGCTGGACTGAGCTACTGCGCCAGGTCTTCCAGGACGTCGGAGAGCGTGGTGGCGTTCAACGCCCGGTCGAACCAACGGTCGAGGGTGGTCACGTCCGTGCAGGTGAGGATGCGCTGGCGGGACGCCTCATCCACGTGCACGCCGCGCGCGGTGAGTGTCCGCAGGATGTACTCGGCACGCCCCTCCACCCGGCCCTCTTCCCGGCCCCTGACCAGACCCTTCTGGACTCCCTGCTCGAGCATCTCCTCGGCCCAGGTTCTCATCAGTTCCTCCGCTCGCTGCGCATCCAGCACTGAATGTAACACCCGTCTCGCCGCTGTGTGGACTGCGGTCCACCACGCTGATGGGCTCTCGCCGCAGGGACGTCCAGTCCACCTCGGAGACGACGTGCGCGGGCAGCACGGCGCGCAGTTCAGCGGCGGCCCGCTCGGGGTGGCCGAAGGTATAGCGGGCGAAGAGATCATGCGGTCCAGACATGGCCACCCACGCTCAAGCATCCGGCGGGCCAACGGCGCCGGAACGGACCCCTGACGCACTCCGCCAGGGCTCGGGGCGTGAGGAGGGCCACACCCCCGGCGAACCCGGGTGGGCCGGGTCCGTCCCACCTGCTAGGGTTGCCGCCCGCATGTGGCGCACGATGACTCCGAGAGGAGAGACCCTGTTCGAGGTCGGGAAGTACCGGGTCCGGCGGGTCTCGGAGGAGGACGCGCCGATCATCCGCGAGCTGGGCGAGCGCTGCCTGGAGCACCTCGAGCTCCACTACGGCTCACCCCCCGACCCCGCGCAGATGATCCGCGATCTGCTCACGGACCTGCCTCCGGGCAAGACACTCGGCGACAAGTTCGGCATGGGCGTCTTCGATGGCTCGGGCCGCCTGGTGGGCGCCATCGACGTCATCCGCGACTACCCCGAGCCCCACGAGTGGTACCTCGGCCTGCTGGTGCTCGAGCCGGCCTGGCGCAACCAGGGACTGGGCGCCAGGCTGCTCGACGCGCTCACCCAATGGCTGCTCCGGCACGACGCCGCCTACCTGCGCCTCGCCGTGTCCGAGCACAACGCCGCCGGCCAGCGCTTCTGGAAGCGCGGCGGTTTCGAGCCCGTCAAACAGGTGCTCGCCGAGTTCGGCAACAAGAAGAGTGTCTTCCACGTCCTGCGCCGCGCCTTGGAGGTGCGATGACTCTTTCCCCTCACCCGCAGTCCCCCATCCACATGACGCACCGAACTCCCACGCGGCTTCCGCTCCTGCTCCTGCTCACGCTGACGGCCCTCACCGGCTGCCCCAGACCCCCGACGACGACTCCCGAGCAGAACTACTCCGACATCCAGTTCGACGTGACGGTGCCGCTTGAGACGCCCGTGAACGCCACGCTCCTGCTCTCGGGCGAGGACGCGGCCTTCAAGGGCCCCACCGGGCAGGGCCTGGAGCTCGTCTATCAGGGCGGCACCACCTTCTCCGTCAAGACGCGGGTGCCCAAGCACCAGCCGCTCACCTACACCGTGCGGATGACCACGCCGTCCGAGCAGGTGGCGCTCGACACGGCGGGGAGCGCGGTGCCCGCGAGGACGCTCGAGGCGCACGAGAACGAGGAGAACGTGAGCTTCGGCGTGGAGCGCTGGGGCCCGGCCGGGGGAGACACCCAGCCGCGGACCGCCTTCGTGGTCGCGGTGCCGGAGACGACGCCCAACACCGAGGACATCTACCTGGCCGGCAACCATGAGCAGCTGGGCGGATGGAACCCGGCGGGCGCGAAGCTCTACAAGGCGGTGAACAACGGCTACGCCACCGTGCTGTCCTTCGCGCCGGACACGTCGCTCGCGTTCAAGGTGACGCGGGGCGAGTGGACGAAGGTGGAGAAGACGGCCACGGGCGCGGAGATCGCCGATCGCACCCACAAGACGGGGAGCGGCTTCGAGCGCGTCTCCATCACCGTGGGGGGCTGGGCGGACTTCTTCACCGAGGAGCCGCCCGAGGCGGTGCTCACCGGGAAGATCGAGTACCTGCGCGACGTGACGCCTGGCAACACGCTGCTGAAGAAGCGCGACATCATCATCTGGCTGCCGCCGGACTACGACACGGCCACCGAGCGCCGCTACCCGGTGCTGTACATGCACGATGGGCAGAACCTGATGGACGCCACCACGGCCTTCGCCGGGGAGTGGGGCGTGGACGAGACGGCGCAGGAGCGCGTCCTGGCCGGCAAGGTGGAGCCGCTCATCATCGTGGGCATCTACAACACCTCGGACCGCGGCCCCGAGTACACGCAGGTCCCCGATGCCCGCTACCCCCAGGTGGACGGCGCCAACGGCGGCCGGGCGGACGCGTACGGCGAGTTCATCATCAACGAGCTCAAGCCGATGATCGACGGCAAGTACCGCACGAAGCCGGAGGCGGAGTACACGGGCCTGGCCGGCTCGTCGCTCGGTGGCCTGGTGTCCCTGTACCTGGGCATGAAGCACCCCGGCACGTTCACCCGTCTGGGCGTCCTCTCGCCCTCGGTCTTCTGGGGCAACAACGACATCGTGACGAGGGTGGACGCGCTGTCCGGGAAGCTGCCGCTGCGCCTCTGGGTGGACATCGGAACCGACGAGGGCAGCAGCAGCCAGGAGACGGTGGACGACACGCGGCTGCTGCGCGACGCGCTGGTGCGCGAGGGCTGGGTGCTCGACAGCGACCTGAAGTACACCGAGGTGGAGGGCGGCGGGCACAACGAGGCCTCCTGGGCCGCGCGCTTCGGCAACGTGCTCGAGTACCTGTTCCCCCCGCCTTCTCCATGAGCTGAGCCGTCAAGCGTTGGCGGATTCAACCCCGAGGGAGCCCCGCCCATCCCGGGAGGAACGGGAAAGCGGGGGTTCCTGGTAGGATTCCGCTGCTTCGTAGGCTGGCCGTACACGCGTTGCGCGGGGGTGTGGCTGTTGGTGCCCATCGACACAGTGGCTCGACGCCTCCCGTTGCTGCTCGCGGTGGCCGCCCCGTTCCTCGTCTGCTGGCTCTTCATCGACGCGTACGTCCTGCCCGCCCACGCCGAGCCCTACGTGCTGCGCCTGAACGGGACGTGGAAGCTCCAGGAGGGCGACGGGGTGGGGTGGGCGGAGCCGGAGTATGACGACTCGGGGTGGGGGGAGATCCGCTTCCCCGGGGGGTACTCGGCGCAGGGGTACCGGGCGAGCCAGGCGTGGGCGCGCAAGCGCTTCGAGCTTCCTCCACTGCTCCGGGACAAACCCCTGCTCCTCACGCTGGGAGGCATGCGCACCAGCCGCGTGACGCTCTTCGTGAACGGACACGAAGTGGGCCGGACGGACGAGTCCTTCCGGGGACTCAAGGGCGAGGTGGATGGGTTGGAGGCCTGGAGGGTGGACAGCCGGGAGCTGCGGCCGGGCTCCAACGTGCTCGCCCTGCGCTTCGAGTGGATGCTGCCCGGAAGCGATGGCGTGGTGGACGCGCGCATGCTGCTGGGGGCGCAGGAGCGGCTGACGCCGTACTACCTGCGCGCGAGCGACATCCGCCAGTTCTTCCAGAACGGAGCGCTCGCCCTCTTCGCGTTCATGCTGCTGCTGCTGGGCATGTTCATGAGCCGGGAAGCCGATCCCTCGCGGCGGGCGCTGCAGCGCTCCACCGTCTTCGTGGTGACCTGGGCGGCGCTCTATCTGGGCACCCGGACCGGGCTGCTGCCCTTGAGGCAATCCTCTCCCCTGACGTTCACCGTGCTCATCCTCACGGTGGGGGGCCTCGTCTGGGCGATGATGGAGTTCTCCCAGCACTACTGCCTCGGGCACATCACCCGCGGCGGGAAGGTCCACCGGGCGGTCTGCGGGGTGTTCGCGGCCACCCTCCTCGCGGTGCATGGGCTCGGTCCGCTCGGGGGGGCGGTGGTGCTCTACCGGCTCTTCGCCCTCTACATCTTCGGGACCGTGCTGTACGTGACGGGGCTGACGATGGCCACGCTGCTTCGCCGCAAGCGCCCGTCGGATGCGGTGTTCGCGGCGGCCGTCTTCTGCATGCTCGGCGCGGGCGTGGTGGATCTGCTCACCGATCTGTATGTGTTCCAGGCGCCCCGGCTCTTCTCGGTGGCGATGATCAACCTGGGGCTGTGCGTGGGGGTGCTGCTCATCGCGGACTTCATCCAGCTCAGCTACGTGAACGAGACGCTCTCGGCGAGCCTGACGCGGACGAACGCGGAGCTCGCGGTGGCGCTGGCCCGGGCGGAGGACGCGGCCCGGCTCAAGAGCGCGCTGCTGACGGAGCGGCTGGCCTCGGTGGGCACCCTGGCCACCGGGGTGGCCCATGAGATCAACAACCCCATGGCCTACGTGACGGCGAACCTGGCGTTCCTGGCCAAGGAGCTGCCGGAGCTGGCGCGCTCGGAAGGCAACGGCGGGGCGAAGGAGGAGCTGGCCGAGCTGGGACAGGTGGCCGCGGAGAGCCTGGAAGGGGCTCGGCGGGTCAACCAGATCGTCAAGGAGTTGAGGCTCTTCGCTCGGGGCGGTGGCGGGGACGAGCGGCTGGAAGCGGTCGACGTGCGCGCGGTGGCGAAGCGGTCCTTGAACCTGGCGCTGCACGAGCTGGAGCCGCGCGCGCGGATCATCGAGGAGCTGGAGGAGGTACCCCGGGTGCTGGGCAGCGAGTCACAGCTCGGGCAGGTCTGTCTCAACCTGCTGCTCAACGCGGGCCAGGCGATGACGACGGGAGACACGGGCCGGAACGAGCTCCTCCTGCGCACGCGCCGGCGCGAGGATGGCTGGGTGATGCTGGAGGTCGCGGACACGGGCTGCGGGATTCCCCCGGAGGATCAGCGCAGACTCTTCGATCCGTTCTTCACCACGAAGCCGGCGGGGGAGGGGATGGGGATGGGGCTCTCCATCTGCCACGGAATCGTGAAGCGGCTGGGAGGGGAGATCCAGGTGGAGAGCGAGGTGGGGAAGGGAAGCGTGTTCCGGGTCGTCCTGCCGCCGCACGCCGCCTGAGCACCCCACCGTGAATCAACCGGGCTCGAGACGCTCGGCCCGGGGAGCATCCATGAGCGCGGCCACCTCGGGCGAATAACCCCCGGGGCCCTCCCCGTGAGCGATGAGCGGAGGACGCACGGCCAACCCACGCTGCCTGTCACGCACCGCGTGCACGAGGAAGCGCGTGGCGGGAGCGTCCACGCGCGCATGCACGAAGCGCAGGGCCACCGGGTACAGCTTCGAGGCCATGAGCAGCCCAAGCACCTCCGCCACCCGCGCCGCCGGGTACACGAGGCTCACCCGCCCACCCGGAGCCAGCGCGTGGCGGGCGGCCGCCACCACCGAGGGCGCGTCACACGCGAGCTCCTGCTTGGACAGGGCGCGCTCCGCATCCGGGCTACGCACGCCGGCATTCACGGTGCGGAAGGGCGGGTTGGACACCACGTGCGCATAGGCCCCCGAGGGGAACAGCGAGCGGGCCTCGCGCAGGTCCCCGAGCAGCGGCCGCACCCGTCCCTCACAGTCATTGAGGGCCACGGCGCGCACCAGGCGCGCATGCACCTCGGGTTGCAGCTCCAGCGCGTCCACGGGTCCGAGGCCGAACTGGCGCACCAGCAGGAAGGACACCACGCCACTGCCCGCGCCGAGCTCCAGCAAGGGGCCTCCGGCGTCCCCGCCCTCGGTGGCCGCGAAGGCGGCGAGCAGCACGGCATCCAGCGTGAAGCGGTAGCCGCTCCGGCGCTGCAACAGCTTCACGCCCGCGGTGCCAATGGAGTCGAGCGTCTCGTCCAGGGGAATGGGGGCGTGGCTCTTCTCGCTCAAGCGGGGCTCCGCGGAGTGTCGGACAGAGGACCCTGACTCTACCCGGCTGTCCGTGACCTGGGGGGGTGGGCGTTTTTCCAGCGTGCCGGGGTTGGCGTCACGCAAGGTGTGCTGACAGCGGCATTGAGCACCCGGGACCTCACGAATGAGTCCAGTCCGGAGCGGGGATGTGGCATCACGCTCTCCATCATCGGAGAAGGAGACTGAGCCGTGGCCAACGAAGTTCCCGCACCGGAGTCCCCTCCTGGCCCCAGACGCCGGGGACCCTCGGCGTTCGCCTGGCTGAGCCTGGGGTTGAGCGCGCTCGTCGGGGTGGCGATCGGCATCGGGAGCTTCACCTTCGCCTACGCGAAGGGGGCCTCGTACATGACGGACGATCCCGCCGCGTGCGCCAACTGCCACGTGATGAATGATCAGTACGCCGAGTGGACCAACTCCAGCCACCACACCGTGGCGGTGTGCAATGACTGCCACACGCCGCCGGGCTTCGTGGGCAAGTACCTGGCCAAGGCGCGCAATGGCTGGCACCACTCGGTGGCCTTCACCGCGGGGGGCTTCCACGAGCCCATTCAAATCACCCCGCACAACCGCGCCATCACCGAGCAGCGCTGCCGCTCGTGCCACCAGCCCATCGTCCAGGCCATCGACGCGCACGCGGCCACCACGAGCAACGAGCGCGACGACCTCTCCTGCATCCGCTGTCACAGTGACGTCGGACACGGACCCTGAACCCTCTCCACGGAACCGCATCGTATGGAAGCTTCGCCTACCCGCCGCCGATTGACGCTCCTGCTCGCCGCCATGGTGCTCGCCGCGGGCGCCGCCGCCGGTGCCGCCGCGCTGGCGGTGAACATCATGGAGCGCAAGCAGGAGGCCCGGAATCCCTTCTACCGGGTCGTCGAGCTCACCGACGACACGGTGGACCCGGCCATCTGGGGCAAGAACTTCCCGCTCCAGTACGACGACTACAAGCGCACCGTGGACATGACGCGCACGAAGTACGGCGGCAGCGAGGCGGTGCCGCGCGAGCCCACGGCGAATGATCCCCGCGCGGTGACGGCGCAGTCGCGGCTGGAGGAGGATCCGCGGCTGAAGACGTTCTGGGCGGGCTACGCCTTCGCGACGGACTTCCGCGAGGAGCGCGGCCACGCGTACGTGCTGGAGGACCAGCTCTTCACCGAGCGCCAGCACGTCACGAAGCAGCCGGGCGCGTGCTTGCACTGCCACGCCTCGGTGTACGTGACCTACAAGAAGCAGGGCGAGGGAGACCTCATCAAGGGCTTCGAGAAGGTGAACGCGATGCCCTACCCCGAGGCGCGCAAGCGGGTGGAGCACCCGGTGGCGTGCATCGACTGCCATGACTCGCAGACGATGCAGCTGCGGGTGACGCGGCCGGGCTTCCTGGAGGGGATTCGCGCGTTGAAGGCGAGCCAGGGCGTGCAGAACTACGACGTGAACAAGCAGGCCACGCGCCAGGAGATGCGCACGTACGTGTGCGGGCAGTGCCACGTGGAGTACTACTTCAAGGGCCCGGAGAAGCGGCTGACGTACCCGTGGGCCAACGGCATCAAGATCGAGAACATCCTCACGTACTACGCGGAGAACGGGCACAAGGACTGGACGCACGCGGAGACGGGGGCGCCGGTGCTCAAGGCGCAGCACCCCGAGTTCGAGATGTACAACCAGGGCATCCACGCGCGCTCGGGCGTGGCGTGCGCGGACTGCCACATGCCCTACAAGCGCGAGGGAGCGCTGAAGATCAGCGACCACCACGTGCGCAGCCCGCTGTTGAACGTGAACCGGGCCTGCCAGACGTGCCACAACTGGACGGAGACGGAGCTGACGCAACGCGTGACGACCATCCAGGACCGGACCTTCGAGCTGCGCAACCGGGCGATGGACGCGATGATCGCGCTGATTGGGGACATGAAGGCGGCGAGGGGCGCGGGGAAGACGGACGCGGACCTGAAGACGGCGATGGAGCTGCAGCGGCGGGCGCAGTTCATGGTGGACTTCGTGGAGGCGGAGAACTCGATGGGCTTCCACGCGCCGGAGGAAGCGGCGCGCATCCTGGGCATCGCGATGGACCTGGCGAGGCAGGGGCAGCTGGCGGTGAGGCAGGCGGACTACACGCCGAACCTCTTCCCGAGCACGACGCCGTCGGTGAAACCCACGGAACGAGAAGTGACCCCGGCGCCCGGGAGCGCGACGGGTGGCGGCACCCGGGGTGGCGGCGGCACGAACCACTGAAGCTCCCACTGAGAAGCTCCCTCACACGCCGAGCAACAACCCCTCTCCCCTCGGGAGAGGGACGGGGTGAGGGTATCTCGCGCCCCGGATTCCCACCCGTGAGCCTCACCCGAGGCCCCCCGACCCCGCGAGCCGACTATCGGCCACCTGACTCTCCGGGCGTGTAGGCGAGCAACCCTTCGTTCGCCCCGTTCGTTCAATGAATGGTCCGCTGCGGAGGAGCCGGAGTAGACTGGCCTGGAGGACAACCCCCATGGCGAACAGCAGCATCGAGCCGGCGCAGCTCCTAGGGCAGCCGCCGCACATTCTCTGGATGGCTGGCTCCGTCGATGGGGCTCACGGGCCGGGCATGCGCCAGGCGTCGCAGGGAGGGCTGAGGCCGGAGGCGCAGGGTCCGAGGCGCATCCTGGTCGTCGACGATGACCCGGCGATCCTGAATGTCTGGCGCCGGGTGCTGGGGCAGAGGTCGCGCCCCTCGTCGCTGGACCACCTGGAGAAGAAACTGTTCGGGGGCACGCCGCCGGCCACGACCGCGTCCGCGCCACCGGCCACGCCACCGGCGGCGTCGGCGGACGTGGGCTTCACCATCGACACGGCCTCGCAGGGGATGGAGGGGTACCAGAAGGTCATCGCGGCCCTGGAGGAGTCGCGTCCGTACACGTTCGCGCTCGTGGACATGCGGATGCCGCCGGGCTGGGACGGGCTGGAGACCATCCTGCACATGCTGGAGAAGGATCCCCGGCTGGAGGTGGCCATCTGCAGCGCCTTCTCGGACATCTCCCGGGAGGAAGTGGCCAAGCGCATCGGCCGGTCGGATCTGCAGTGGCTGCGCAAGCCGTTCGATCTCGAGGTCGCGAGGGATCTGGCGCGCAAGCTGAGCGAGCAGGGCACCCAGCGGCGTCTGGCCCGCTGAACAGCGCGCATGATGAAATCATGATGGAGCCATGAGCCCCGGATGCGGCCCGGATCCGGGTGATGCGTCAGGGTGCTCCCATGACCCCAGCGCGGCATCTGGCTGTCTCCGCCATTCTCCTGATGGCGGGCTTCCTCGCGTGCGGAGCTCCCCCGGCACCCGCGCGGCTCCAGACGGACACCATCAACCTCGTCCTCGGGGATGAGAGCTTCCACGAGCGCTTCGGGCGGGCTCCGACGGTGGAGGACAACGAGGATCTCCGGATCCGGGTCCACCTGGAATACGTGCTGGAGCGGCTGCGGCGGCGCTCCACGGCGGAGCTCTCCCCGGCCGCGCGCGAGGCCCGGGCCCGGAGTCTCGAGCGGCTGGAGGCCTATGTCCGGCGAGGCGAGTTCCCCCGGAACGACGGCCATACCGATGCGCGGCGCCCCACCTTCATCGACTCGCGGGGACGCATCTGCGCGGTGGGGTACCTCTTCGAACAGGATCTCGGCCGGGAGGCCGCCGGAGCGATCGCCGCCGGATACAAGTACGCCTTCCTCCGGGAGATGGAGTCACCCCTGCTCAGGCAGTGGGCCGCCACCACGGGGCTCGAGCTGGAGGAGCTGGAGATGATCCAACCCACCTACTCGAATCCCGCGGATGATGCCGAGGAGTATGGGCCCCGCTTCTCCCTGTTGGATCCCTTCGATGGAAGAAGCCACCTCTCCCTCGCTCCAGGGTTCCTGTTCGATGGCGGGGGAGACGGCGTCCCCGTGCGGCTCGATCTCTCCACGGCCTTCATGGGGGGATGCGGCCTGGGCGCCTACGCGGCCGTGTCCCTGACGAAGCTCACGGGAGCGGAGCGCTCGGCCTCGGCGCTGAGCAACCTCGACGTGGGAATGGCCTGGGGCCGCTCCATCTTCTCCGACAGCTGGCTCGTGCTCCGCGGAGGGATGCTGCTTCCCACGGGGGACGAGGACGAGGTGGGCTCTTCCCTGAATGGCTCGGTGGCGGCGAAGCGTCCCTCCCAGGCCGTGCTGTTCCAGCCAGGAGCCCTCGGCGGAAGGGTGGGCGCTTCGGTGATTCTGGGCAGCGCCTTCTGCTCGTCCTGCACGCTCCGGCTCGAAGCCGGGCTGGATGGGTATTCGCCCTTCTCCAAATCCTTTCAATTCTCGCCGCGGTGGGGAGCGGGGTTCGCCTATCGCTATCAATACCTGGTCGCCCTGCTCGAGGTCGCGGGCGCCCGGTACGCGGAGAGCCTCTCCTCGAGGAGCAGGCTCCATCATTCCGTCGGATTCGCGTTGCGGCGCGCCACCGGACAACCGGGATTCCAGCCCGGGATTTCGCTCTCGGTCCCGCTGGAGGGACGGCTGAAGCGGTGGTTCCTGGGCTTGGATCTGACGATGCGGTACTGAGCCGGCACCTCAGCGCCGCTGGCCCACGAGCCGCTCGGCGACGTCGATCACCTTCGCCTCGACGTTGGTGTCGTCCAGCTTGTCGATCTCCGCGATGCCGGTGGGGCTGGTGACGTTGACCTCGGTGAGCCAGTCGCCGATGACGTCGATGCCCACGAGGTACAGGCCGCGCTCCTGGAGCGAGGGCTTGAGGCGGGCGCAGATCTCCCGCTCGCGAGGGGTGAGCGAGGTCTTCACGGGAGTGCCGCCAGCGGCCATGTTGCCACGGTGGTCATCGTGTGCGGGGACGCGGAGGACGGCGCCACAGGGCTCGCCATCGACGAGGATGATGCGCTTGTCGCCCTGACGGCTCTCGGGGAGGTAGGCCTGGACGACGATGGCCTTCCTGCCGCCGAGGGTGCTGATTTCGAGGAGGGAGCGGGTGTTGCGGTCGCCGGGCTGGAGGAAGACGATGCCCTGGCCGCCGAAGCCCTCGACGGGCTTGAGGATGGTGCCCTGGGGGTGGCGGGCGACGAACTGGGCGATGGCCGTGAGATCGCGGGAGATGAGCGTCTCGGGCATGAGGTCGGGGAAGCGCAGGCCGAAGAGCTTCTCGTTGGCGTCGCGGATGCCGGTGGGGTTGTTGAGGAAGACGGGCTCGCGGCCGTTGCACAGCTCGACGAGCTGGGTGGCCTGGAGGAAGTCGGCGTCGACGGGAGGATCCTTGCGCAGGAAGAGGACGTCGAGGCTGGAGAGGGGGCGGACCTGCTCGTCGAGGAGATCGAAGTGGCGGCCGGGCTCGCGGCGCACGGTGACGGTGCGCATGCGGGCCTCGGCGCAGGAGCCGCTGAAGCGGAGCCAGGGCTGCTCGAAGTAGCGCACCTGGTGACCGCGGCGCTGGGCCTCGAGCATGAGGGCGAAGGTGGAGTCATGGTCCACCCGGACCGTCTCGAGGGGATCCATGAGGAAGCCGAAGGTGAGCGCGGCCATGGGGACGGGTGCCTCCTGGGGGGTACGAGGATGATACCCGGTGAGTAGACGCACGGAGGCGCGAGCGCGACAGAAAAAGTACGCGGAGTAGGAGAGGGGGCTATGGGGGGCGCGGTGGAGACACCCCGGGAACTTCGACCCACGAGTATACGGCAATCACGAGGGGGCCCCGGCTCCGATCCCCGCCTTACCTCCAGCGAGCTCTCCACGAGGGTTGGATGCCTTGCCCTCGGGCATCCGAACAACGAAGCCCCTGTAGCGGCCGCTACGCTCCCATAGCAGCGCCATCCGTTCATGGCTCGGAAGCCGGGGACGTCATAGGGTTGCGGTAGGATTCCGTTTCACGAGGAGATGGACTTGGCGACGGCAGAGCAACTGAAGGCACTCGTGAGGAGCTACGCCGAAGGTGACCAGGCCCAGTTCCTTTCGGTGGCCATGCAGGTCGCCGCCCATGCAGCCAGGCAGGGGCATGCCAGGCTTGCTCAAGAGCTTCGTTCGCTCGTCGATCAGGTGAAGTCACGAGGGGAGATGGCTCCCCGCCGTCTCGAACCTCCGACACCGCTCGCCCAACCTCGCGGCGAGCTCTCGGGGCTCCTGTCCGTCAGCTACCCGGACACGCGCCTCAACGAGATGGTTCTACAGCCCGCTGTCCGTGAGCGCCTGGAGCGTGTCCTGCGCGAACAGCAGCAGGCACACAAACTCCGGGAGCATGGTCTCCGCCCTCGCCATCGGATGCTTCTGGTGGGCCCACCCGGCTCCGGGAAGACCATGACGGCGGCCGCTCTGGCGGGTGAGACACAACTGCCGCTCTTCACCATCCTGTTGGATGGCCTCATCACCCGGTTCATGGGAGAGACCGCGGCGAAGCTGCGGCTGGTGTTCGATGCCATCCGCTCGACCCGGGGTGTCTACCTCTTCGATGAGTTCGATGCGATTGGCGGGCACCGAAGTGCTTCGAATGATGTGGGGGAGATCAGGCGTGTCCTGAACTCCTTCCTGCAATTCCTGGAGCAGGATCAGTCGGACAGCCTCATCATCGCCGCGACGAACCATCCCGAGCTGCTGGACCATGCGCTCTTCCGGCGCTTCGATGATGTCGTCGAGTACAATACTCCTTCAGGAGAATTGGCTACCCGGACCATTCTCGCCAAGCTGGGGTCCTTCTCTTCCGAGGACCTGGATTGGAAGCTCTTGAGCAAGGCGGTGAAGGGGCTGAGTTATGCCGAGCTGGCGCGAGCCTGCAATGACGCCATCAAGGAAGCCATTCTCGATGACAAGTCATCGGTCACGACTCAAAGCCTTCTTCGAGCGTTCGATGAACGCCGCTCCACCCGGCGCTCATGAGCCTCCCGGGAAAATGATTGGCTAGACCCTTCAATCGGCCGCATCTCTTCATCCGGAAGCTTCCGGACATCTCGCTCTTCACCTCTCCGAAATCAGGCGGAGGGGGCATCAGGACCAAGGCCCAGGACCGGGCGAAGCATGGCGCCCACCTGAAGGAGCAGTACGAGGCCGAGCTCGCCCGGATCGAGGAAGACGAGACGCTGGCGCTCCGCTTCGAATTCGAGAGCGAGCCAGGGTTCGATCTCAAGCTTCAAAGCCTCGAGTCCGAGCGGCAGGGGATCGAGCTGCTCGCCGTCCGGGACGTAGGAGAGACCACGTTCGCGACGGTGCTGATCCCTCGCGACAGGCTGGGGCACTTCATCAAGCTCTTCGAGGACTACCTCACCAAGACGCGCGGAAAGAAGAACAATCCCGCCAACAAGGACCTCGTCGAGAGCATCGCCCATGTCCGGCGCGCCTCCGTCCGCTCCTTGTGGACGGACCCGGAGGAGCGTTTTCCCTCGGGAGACGGTCCCTTCTGGTGGGAGGTCTGGCTGCGCCGGACCCAGGGCGCGTTCGAGCGGTTCCGAGCCACGGCGCAGCAGGCGCGGCTGTCCGTCAGCAACATGCCGCTGCGTTTCGTGGATCGCATCGTGCTGAACCTGCAAGCGACGGTCATCCAACTCAGCCAGCTGCTGGAGCAGGACGAGTTGATCGCCGAGCTCCGGGAGGCCAAGACCACCACGGCGGAGTTCATGGAGCTGACGCCGTCCGAGCAGGCCGCCTGGGTCAGGAATCTCCTGCCGCGCATCCAGGCACCGCCCGGGGATTCACCCTCGATCTGTATCCTCGACACGGGCGTGAACCGGGGGCACGAGCTCATCGGACTGGCGCTCCCCGCCTCCTCCCTGCTCACGGTCGATCCCCGCTGGAAGGCGGATGACCACCATGGCCACGGTACCGAGATGGCCGGGCTCGCGCTGTATGGCGATCTGGGTCCCGTGCTCATGTCCAAGGGGCCTGTCGCGCTCAGGCACCAGCTGGAAAGCGTGAAGCTGTTCCCCATGCCGGGAGATACGCACGCGCCCGAAGTCTACGGAGCGGTGACCCAGGAGGCCACCGCTCGTGCGCAGATCCAGTCTCCCGGGCTCGCACGGACGTTCTGCATGGCCGTGACCAGTCCCGATGGTCATGAGAAGGGGGTCCCGTCTTCCTGGTCGAGCGCCGTCGATGCCATCGCCTTTGGTTCCGCCGATGGAGAGCGCCGCTTGATGTGCATCTCCGCGGGCAACATCCAGCTGGACCACTTCATCCATTACCCGGATCGCAACGTGACCGAGCTCATTCGCGATCCGGGGCAGTCGTGGAATGCCGTCACCGTGGGGGCGTACGCCGACCGGGATGTGGTGATGGACCCGGCGCTGTCAGGCTGGAAACCAGTGGCTCCGCTGGGTGGGCTCTGCCCTTCCAGTCCGACTTCTGTTGCTTGGAACGAGACCTGGCCCATCAAGCCGGACATCGTGATGCCCGGCGGTAATGCCGTGGTGGATCCCACGGGGACGAGGTGCGATTTCACCGACAGCCTCTCGTTGCTGACAACCTACTCCCGGCCGATCATCCGGCAGTTCACCGCCTCGGGAGAGACCAGCGCGGCCACGGCACTCGCGGCACGGCTCGCGGCACGGCTCCACGCCCAGTACCCGCGGCTCTGGCCCGAGACGGTCCGGGCCCTGCTCATCCACTCCGCGGAGTGGACGGAGTCGATGCGCGGCCACCTTCCCCAGAAGAAGCCCAGGAAGAGCGACTACGCGAGGCTCCTTCGAACGTTCGGCCATGGGGTACCCGATGAAGAGGCAGCTCTCTTCAGTGCCAATGACGCGCTCACGCTGATTGCCCAGCATGAGATCCAGCCCTACGACGCGCATCCCCACAAGAAAGGGGAGTTCGTCACCAGGGACATGCACCTGCACGCGCTCCCATGGCCCGAGGACGTCCTCCGGGGACTGGGAGAGATCGACGTCGAGCTGCGCGTGACGCTCTCCTACTTCATCGAGCCCCTACCGGGAGACCGGGGTTACAACCAGAAGCAGCGGCATCGGTACGCGTCCCACGGGTTGCGGTTCGATTTGAAGACGGCGGCCGAGACGCTCGAGCAGTTCAAGATCCGCATCAACAAGGCGGCGCGAGAGGAGAAGGAGAAGGCAACGAGCACCAGCGATTCCAAATCCTGGAGGTTCGGCCCGGACATCCGGAGCAGCGGGTCCATTCACTCCGATCGCTGGACAGGTCCCGCGGTGGACCTCGCGGACAAGGGGTATCTGGCCGTCTATCCGACGATTGGCTGGTGGAGGGAGCGGCCTCGCCATCAGCGTTGGAAGACGAGAACCCGCTACGCCCTGGTGGTCTCGATTCGCACCCCAGGAGTGGACGTCTACACGCCCGTGGCCATCGAGCTGGGCATTCCCATCACGGTTTGAGCAGGTGGGTACCCCCATCGGACTCATGGGGATGGCGACAGAAGCCCTGGACACAGGAAGTGCCCGGGGGGCACGCCGGCCCACCGTCCGAGCAGGAGACCCGGGAGCAGGCCATCTTCAGCTCCAGCCGGGAGTCCTTGTAGCGCGGGGGCCAGACGGAACAGAGGCCGCCCTCGGAGCAGGGCACCTTCTGACAGTTCTCCCCACGCACCACCGCGCAGACCGAGATGCCCTCCCCGAGGGAGACGCACTCCTGGCCTTCGGAGCAGCCCGTCGCCTCGCAGGTGGGAAGGCAGGAGGGACCGTCCAGGCCCTCGCGGCAGAAGAAGCCCCGGGGACAACTCGTGGGTTCATCTGGCTGGCAGGAGCGGCCACACCATCCCACGTTGCAATGAAGTTCCCGCGCGCAGGTCTCCTCTTTCATCCCCAGGGTCTGCACACATGCTTCGCCCTCCTTCCTCAACCCAGGAGGGACACAGGTGCGTATCAGGGTTTCACTCCCCAGCGTACGGACCGTCTGGCACATCCAGTCCTCACCACACTGGAAGTCCGCCTGGCACGTGCTGCCTCCACAGAATCCTTCGCGCTCACCCGCGAAGTACAAGCAACCAAGGGGCGCTTCACACTCCTCACCTCCCGAGCAATCGAGCCCGAAGCTCTGGAGTGCTTTCTGCTCACGCATTGGAAGAATGGGAGCCACCTGCTCCTTCGCTCGAGGCAGTTCGTCCCGCTGCTCCCGCCGCATCTCACCGGCCAGAAGCATCAGGGGCACGGGCAACAACAGCCCGGCGATGCCACCGAGGAGGGTGCTCCACCTCACTGGCACTCCACCTTGCATGGATACGAGGTGCAGTCACGGACTTCCATCTTACCCTCGGGACAGTGCTGTCCCTCATCGTCCTCCATGTCCTCCCGTCTCTCCCTCAGCTCACGCCTTCGCTCCTCTTGCATGTCCTGGATGTCCTTCGCCATGGCCTGATCGAGCTTGCCGCCCTTTCCGTAGACATCCGGGCAACCGGTCCCCAGGATCAACAACCCCATCACCGCCGCGAGCATCGCGCGTCGAGTCATCAAAGCCCCCCGGAGACAATACCACCTGAGGGGTAGATGGAATCCGGGCGGGGTCGTGCATCATGCCCGTGAGCTGACCACTGCCAGACACAGCCGTGGGGGAGGGGCTCTTGCTGACACGCCCCGACTTCATGGACGCTTCTCCCCCCGTGCCTCTCGCCAGACCGGACAACCGGAGTGATGCCTTCGTCCTCCACGAGCTGGAGCGGCATCAGCGCCGGCGTGAGCAGGGCATCCCCACCCTCACCGTGCTCGCCGGCCCTCCCGGCACCGCGGCCTCCTTCTGGCGCCAATGGCTCGGCTCGATCCACAGGCCGGGCTGTACCGTGCCCGCTTCGAGCGAAGCCGAGGTGGTCCGCGCCTGGCTGGAGGCGCTCGCCCGCGTCAGGGCGCTCGAAGCCGATGCCGCGGACTTCCTCGGCACGGCCGGAGGTCTCGCTCCGGGCGAGCTGCACGCCCGCTTGAGAGGAAAGACAGCCCACGAGCGCGGCGTCCTCCTCCAGGAGCTGTTCTCCTCCGCTCCCGATGGAGATGTCTCCACCGCGTGCAGGTGTCTGCTCCAGCCACAAGTTACCCACAATTCAGGGGCCCCCCTCGACGCGGTGCTCGACGCACTCGAGCATGATCCCCTCCGCGCCCTCACGGCACTGCACGCCCTCGTCCCGCACGGCACGGCGCCCGCGCTGCTGCTCACCGGCTCCGGCTCCGAGGGGTTCGCACACGCGGCGCGCGTCGCCTCGCGGCTGTGCGCCTCCCTCCCGGCCCTCGTCATCGCCCTGATCGCGGACCGCTCCACCCTCGACACCTACCTGCGGGGCGGCGGCTCCCAATCCCTCGCCATGGTGCGCGAGGGCCTCCTCAAGCTCGCCGCCCCCTCTCCCGAGGCCCTCGGGGTGAAGCTCGAGGCCCTCGGTGTCCCACCCTCGGAGGAGCTCGCCCGCCCCCTGGCCAGGCTCGCCGCGGAGGGCGTCTCGGACGAGGTGCTCGCGCTCTTCGGTGAAGTGGTCCGCGAACACCAGCGCACCTCCCCTCCCGAGGCCCCCGAGGACCGGGCTCGCAGCACCGAGGAGCGCTTCCTCTCCGCCTTCCTCGACTCGCACCCCGCCACCCACGGACTGTTCGAGCTCAATGCTTCTCCGGGGTTCCGGCTCGCGGGCCGTGACGTGGAAGTGGATCTGCTGTCACGGCGCTTCCGCCTCGCCATCGAGATCGACGGCTACCGCCACTTCCAGGATGCTGAGGCCTACCGGCGGGACAGGCGCAAGGATGCCGCGCTGCAGAGCCACGGTTTCTTCGTGCTGCGATTCCTCGCCCAGGACGTGGTGGCGCGGCTCGAGGAAATCCTCGACACTATCTCGGAAGTCATCTCGCATCGACGTGAGCTTGGAGGTTGAACACATGCAGGGGCCTGAGGTTTCTCGACTGGGTGAGCTGGCGCTCACGTGGCTGCTGACACGCGAGGAGGGGAAGGGCTCCCGGAGCGAGCTCTCCCGCGCGCTGAAGCCCTTCGCCGAGCACCGTTGGACCGCCGGTGACTGGAACCTCCGGCTCGACGAGACGCTCACGGCACTCGAGACGGCGGGGCTCGCCCGGCGCACCGCGCGCAATGGCCTCGAGCTCACCTCCCAGGGGCGGACGCATGCGCTCGCGTGGCTCGGGGTGAAGCGGCTGCCCGACGGCACCTCCTGGAAGAAGCTCAAGAACACGCACCTCCTGGCGCGCGTGCTGGAGCTGCCGCCCTCCCACGGCAACCTGGACCGGCTGGGCACGGCCGATGGCATGCGCGCGGTGCTCGTGCAGAAGCAGTTCGGCGGCGAGTCCCCCGGCATGAAGAGCCTCACCCAGGTGCGCGATGCGCTGTGCTGGAAGCAGCTCGGCATCGACACGGACAAACCCTTCACCGCGGCCGCCGTGCAGGCCGTGCTGCTTGCCCGCGTCCTGCAGGCCTCGCGCGAGGCCGAGCCCACCCAGGCCATGCGCCAGCTCGCGGCGAAGAGCGTGGGCGCGAAGCGCTCGGACGCGGAGAGTCTGCGGCTGGCCGCCCTGCGCTCCTGGCTCGTCCCCGGCTCGGAGCCCGTCACCGCGCCGTCCACCGCGCCGGCCTCGCGCAACGTGCTGACCCCGGCTCCGGTCCGCGAGGATCTCCAGTCCTTCGCCGAGCGGGTCCATCAGGCGGCGAAGGCCTCCACGAGCGGCCGCTTCGGTGAGGACAAGATCTTCATCTCCCACGTCTGGCGCGCCCTCCAGGGCCAGGTGCGGGGTCTGGACGAGCAGGCCTTCAAGAACAGGCTGGTGGAGGCCAACCGGGCCCGGTTCCTCTCGCTGAGCCGCGCCGATCTGGTGGAGGCCATGGATCCCGCGGATGTCGCCGACTCGGAGACCCGCTACCTCGGCGCCACCTTCCACTTCATCTCCCTGTAGTCCTCTCCCCACCCGGTTGCCAGGGACTCCCCATGAGCCCGTCCGATCTCCGCCTCGCCGCCTTCCTCTCGGACCGCACCGAGGTCTTCCACTCCATCCAGCACCGCCACGAAATCTGGCGGCCGGATCCCTTCGACGTGGAGCGCGTGCACCAGGACGCCCGTGCCTCCTTCGAGCGCCTGCTCACCCGCGCCACCACGCCGCCCGGCCTGAGCTCGGGACGCATCCTGTTGCTGCTCGGCGAGTCCGGCTGCGGCAAGACGCACCTGGTGCGCGCCTTCCGCGCCCGCGTCCATGAGCACTCCCTGGGCTTCGTGGGCTACCTGCAGATGACGACGTCCACCAGCAACTACGGGCGGTACGTCCTCTCCAATCTCATCGAGTCGTTGGATCAGCCCTACTTCGAGCCCTCGCAGCCCGGCTCCGGGTTGATGAAGCTCTCCAGCGCGCTCTTCGCGCGGTGCGGCAAGTGGGCCGCCAGCCTCTCGCAGACCGAGACGGACGCGGACGACGTCCACCAGATCGTCAGCGACGCGGCCGACGAGCTCATCGATCAGCCCGAGCTCAAGGAGTTGGATCTGGATCTGCTGCGCGCGCTGCTCTACCTGCAGCGCAGCGAGTCGCGCATCAAGAACCGGGTGCTCAAGTATCTGCGCTGCGAGGATCTCTCGGAGCCGGATCGCAAGGTGCTGGGCGGGATGGTGCCGCGCATCCACGACGAGGATCCGAAGAAGATGGTGGAGCACCTGGGCCGGCTCATGCGGGCGCTGGGGCACTCGCTGGTGATCTGCGTGGACCAGCTCGAGGACATGTATGATCAGCACAACGCGGGCGAGCCCTTCCGGCGAGCCGTGCAGACGTTGTGCGATCTGGCCGATCGCGTGCCCTCGTCGCTCGTGGTCATCAGCTGCCTGAAGGACTTCTGGACGAAGCTGAGCCCGATGCTGACGCGTCCGATGCTGGATCGCCTCACGTTGGATCCAGCGCCCATCCATCTGCACAGCCTGCGCACGGCGGAGGAGGCGCGGCTCATCGCGGAGAAGCGGCTGGAGTACCTGTACGATCAAGAGAACGCGCCCTTCGAGGCCGCGGAGCCCACGTACCCCCTTCCGCACGAGGGTTTCGAGGCCCTGGCGGGCCTGCGGGCCCGCGACGTGCTCAACCACTGCCGCCGCTATCGGGAGCTCTCCGTCCATCTGGGCCGTCTGCCCGAGCACTTCCCGCTCGTGGAGGAGCTGACGAAGCCGGGCTCCCCGGAGAGCACTCCCGAATCCACGTCCGTCTCGGAGCTGGATCCGCTCTGGAACGACTTCCGCACCGGGTACAAGGGCTCGACGCCCGATGACGACTCGGAGCTGGCGGTGCTGCTCACGTGGGCCCTGAGCACCAGCACGGACGAGTGGGACGGCGGCCACCGCTTCGAGGCCAGGACGCTGGACGAGTCCATCCAGGTGGATGTCTCCCCCGGCAACACGAAGCTCCAGGTGGTGCTGTGCAACAGCAAGCCCAATGGAGGAGCACTCGCGCGGGAGATCGAGCAGGCCCGCAAGGAAGCCAAGGGCCGCACGCCCGTCGTCGTGCGCACCACCGTCTTCCCCAGCAATCCCAAGACGCAGGCGGCCGAGGAGCTGGGCAAGCTCATCGCCAAGGGCGGACGGCGCGCGGTGCTCGAGGACAGTGATTGCCGAACGCTGCTCGCGCTGCGGGACTTCCGCGCCCAGCACGAGTCCCGGGCCGACTTCGCCGCCTGGCTGCGCTCGGCCCGGCCCCTCACGCAGGTCAAGGCCCTGCGCGACATCCTCGATCTGGAGCATCTGCGTCCCGTGGCCCGCACGCCTCCGGCCGCTGCCCAGGCCCCAGCCACCGAGAAGCCCGGCACCCCGCAGCAGCCGCTCGCGCTCCGGACGGATCCGAAGCCCCAGGAGGCGTCGCCGCAGCCCTCGCGTCAGCACGAAGCGTCCCAGGAGCCTCCCCGGAGGCAGGAGCCCATGCGCATCGGCGAGCTGGAGAGCCTCTCGCGCGACACCGTCACCCTCACCCCCCAGGAGCTCATCCAGCACGCCGCGTTCCTGGGAGGCTCGGGCAGTGGCAAGACGACGCTCGCGCTCAACGTGGTGGAGCAGCTGCTCCTGCAAGGCATTCCGGCCATCCTCGTGGACCGCAAGGGAGACCTCGCCGGGTACGCGCAGGACGCGTCCCACCCCACCTGGACGCGCCCGCTCGATGATCCGCGCCGCTCCGATCGCCGGGCCCTGTTGCGCGATCGGCTCGACGTGGCGCTCTTCACGCCCGGGCACCCACATGGCCGCCCGCTGGCCATTCCCATCGTCCCGGACGGGCTCGGCTCGCTGTCCGAGTTCGATCGCAAGCAGGCCACGCAGCTCGCGGGCGACGCGCTCGGCGGCATGCTGGACTACCGGCACAGCGGCCGGGACAAGGCCTGCCGGACCGTCCTCACGCAAGCGATTGATCAACTCGTGCAGCTCTCGCCCGCGGGCGTCACGCTGGAGAAGCTCGTCTACTTCATCGACGAGAAGGATCCGCGGCTGGTGAACGCCGTGGGCCGGCTGGAAACGAAGCTGTTCGAGAAGCTGGTGCAGGATCTGGAGACGCTGCGGCTCAGCTCCTCGGCGCTGCTGGGCAGTGGAGGGGAGAAGCTCGACATGGAGCTGCTGCTCGGCCGGGGTGCGCACGCGCGGCCCGGGAAGACGCGGCTGAGTGTCATCAGCACCAAGTTCCTCGGGGACACCGACAAGGTGCTCTTCTGGGTGTCCCAGCTGCTCATCGAGGTGTCGCGCTGGCTGGGCCACCATCCCTCCACCGCGCTGCAGGCGGTGCTCATGTTCGACGAGGCGGACATGTACCTGCCGGCCACGCGCCAGCCCGCCACCAAGCAGCCGATGGAGAACCTGTTGCGGCGGGCGCGCTCGGCGGGCCTGGGGGTGATGCTCGCCACGCAGAGCCCGGGGGACTTCGACTACAAGTGCCGCGACACCATCCGCTCGTGGTTCGTGGGCCGGGTGAAGGAGAAGAACTCGCTGGACAAGATGAAGCCCATGCTCAGCGAGGCGCGGGTGGACTTCACCGCGAAGATTCCCAACCAGGTCACCGGCCAGTTCCACGTGCTGCGCGAGGGCAACGTCCAGCCCATGAAGGCGGATCCCTCGGTGCTCGCCACCGAGCAGCTCCCGGATGACGAGCTGCTGCGGCTCGCGGCGAGCACGCTGCCTCCGGCGGATCCGAGGCGCACGGGCTCCTGACGCCTCGTGCCGTTCCCTCTCCCTCTCCCGTTGGGAGAGGGAACATGCCTCGACCCTGCTCTTGCTGAATCGAGCGCCCGTCAGCTCACCGCCGCAGCAGCTCGTTGCCGATGGCGCGCTGGGCCTCGAACGTCCTGGGGATGGAGGAGGGCGACTGGTGCGTCCACAAGCCGAAGTTGAGCAGGCCTTGGATGCGCGGGTCGCTGCGGGCCAGGTCGTAATACTCCCAGTTCGCGCGGGCGAGCGACGCGTCATCGCTGTAGGCGCCCACCAGATAGGACTGCGGCACCAGCCAGAGCTTCTGGGAGGGAGTCAGGGTCGCACGCAGCGTGTTGAGGTAGCCCACCACCTCGGACATGGGGCCGTAATGGTCAAAGCCCACCCAGTCCGCGCGCGCGGGAGTGACGAGTGACGGCGACAGCGAGGGCACCGCGTGCACCACCATCACCGGAATGGTGGGGAACGTGTCCTTGAGGGTGTTCACGCACGTCTCCAGATCCCTCACGGAGACGCCCACCCAGTAGGGCTCATCGATGACGTAGAACCCGCCCACGCTCCCCAGGTACGGGGTGATCTGCGTGACGAGCTGGTTCCAGGCCTGGACATAATCCGGGCGCAGCGCCGAGCCGTTGAAGAACTGCCAGCGCGTCTCCAGCAGGCACTTCACCCCGCGCGCGGCGCAAGCGGCGAGATCCTCGGGGCGCTGAACGAAGTTGAGGTTGGTATGGGCCGTCACCTCATCCAGGTGGGGGCCATGACTCCCGGACTGGGCCCAGTAATAGCCATAGTGCTTCAGGTGGTTGACCACCGGGGAGACCGCCACGTCATCGAAGCGGGACACCTGTCCCTCCTCCACGTACGCCCCCAGGTAGAGGTACGCCGAGGAAGGAAGCACGCCGGGCCCGTTGAGCCGGGCGGAGAAGGACACACCGTTGACGGTGCCGAGCACCTGTCCGTCGCGCACGGCGAGGCTCACCGAGTACCTGTCCGCCGCGGGGACGCTCCCCGGCGTCACCGTCATGAACTGGCCATTGTCGAAGATGCCCAGCCCACCGTTGGAGCGGATGAGGAAGCCGAAGTCGATGTCCGCGTTGCTGACGTAGCCGCTCGAGGTCCCCGTGCCGCCGAGCATGACGGACATCCAGTTGCCGCTGTCACGGGCATCGGAGACGACGGGCTCGGCGACGAAGGAGAGACGGAAGGCCCCCGAGGCATCCCGCGAGAAGGGCTTGTCCATGCGCAGCGCCGAGGGGGACGCATGGAAGGAGAGCGTATCCGGGCTCCAGATGTGGTTGACCTGGGCCACCCAGATGCTGGGCGCGGGCGCGGGGTACCACAGGCCCGAGAGGCGCGTATAGGTCGCCGGAGCCAGCGAGCCGGACTGCCTGCCCGCGAGGTTGTCGTTGAGCCCCGTGCCGTTGGCGTTGTTGGCACCGTTGAAGGTGTCCCGGAACTGCTCGGTGGGAATCAGCGCCTGCTGTCGCGACGCCGGTGCTTCCCACTCGGGCTCCGTGAGCCCCGCACTGCACCCACACAGCACCGACACCGCCAGCCAGCCCATTCGAATCCGATGCATTGCTCTCTCCCCACGAAGACGGTGGCCTTCATGATCCACCATCGGTTGGAGAGGCTGTATCTCATTCCCCTCACGCTTCGTGTACAGCCAACCAGACAGGCGTCGCGGCTCTCCCCCGCCCTCTCCCAGGGGAAGAGGGCGCCAGCTCAGCGCTCGGGGATGTCCGTCAGCTTGAGCTTGAACTGCGTCGTCTTGCCCACCCGGATGGGAACCGACAGCTGCCGCCGCTTCCCGTCCGCGCCCTTGATGCGCAGCAGGTGTCTGCCCGCCGGCACCGGCTTCTTGATGAGCGGCGTCTTCCCCAACGAGCGCCCGTTCAGGAACACCTCGGCCTCCGGCAGCACCACCAGCGTCAGCGTGCCCTGCTTCACGCCACGCACCGGCTCGTCGTCACCGTCCTTCTTCGCCGGCTCCTCCGAGGCCTTCTCCTGCGCCTGCTCCGGCTCGGCCGCCCGCGCCGTGGGCTCCGGCTCCGCCTTCTTCTGCCCCGGCGGCTGGAGGGGCGTCATCGGGGACACGTCCCCCAGCGGCATCGGAATGGGTGTCCCCTCCTCCTCCTGCGCCTTCATCGCCGCGAACAGCTTCACCACCCCGTAACCCGCGCTCCCCCCCACCACCAGCAGCGCGATCAGCACCGCCCAGAACCTCGCCGTTCCTCCCCGCGAGGGCTGCTCCGCCGTCCGCGCCTCCCTCGCCGCCACGGGCGCCTCCCGCGTCACCCGCCTCCCCGTGGTGTGCACCCCCGCCGCCGGCGCCTCCTCCGGCTCCGCCCTCCTCGCCCTCTGGCCCCGCGCGAGCATCGTCTCCTTCGGATCCGCCTGCCGCGTCTCCTCCGCCTTCCGCGCACGCGCGTCCGGCCGCGGGGACTCCGGTTCCGTGGACGCCCTCTCCGGCTCCTCGCGGCCTCCCAGCATCCGCGCCATCTCCGCGTCCACCGGCTCCTTCGCCTGCTCGACGCTCTCCAGCAGCCGGCGCGTCGCCTCCCTCCGGTCCCCGAAGTGCTCGAGCATGAAGGCCGCCCGCTGCTCCGCGTCCATCAACAGTCCGCCCGCCGCGGCCTCCAGCGCCTTCGCCATCTCCCGGCCGCTCGCGTAACGCTGCTCCCGCTCTCGTGCCAGCGCCTTGAGCACCACCTCCGGCACCCCCGGGGGCAGCGTGGGCACCTTCACCCCGGGATCCGGAATGGGCGCCTTCAGGATCATCTCCATCTCCTGGCGCTCCGTCTCCGCCGAGAAGAGGCGCTCGCCCGTGAGCAACTCGTACAGCATCACCCCGGCGGCGAAGAGATCACTGCGCCCATCCAGCGGCTCGCCGCGCACCTGCTCGGGGGACATGTACCCGGTGGTGCCCTTCACCATGCCCACCTGCGTGCGCACCACGCCGTCGCGCGCCTTGGCGATGCCGAAGTCCAGCAGCTTCACCCCCCCGTCGTACGTCACCATCACGTTCTTCTGGGACACGTCCCGGTGGATGACGGGCGAGGGCTTGCCTCCGGGCGTGGTGAAGGCGTGCGCGTAATGCAGCGCCAGGCACACGTCGCGCACCACCGCCAGGGTGAAGCCCACCGGCAGCACCTGGCCCCGGCGCCGCGGCACGTCGGCCACCTGGTTGAGGTTCTGCCCCGCGATGAACTCCATCGCCAGGAAGAGGCCCTCGGCGTCCTGGCCCAGCTCGAACACCTGACCGATGTTCGGGTGGTTCAGCGCCGCGGTGATGCGTGCTTCATCCAGGAACATCTTCTCGAACTGCTCGTCCCCGCGCGCGTCCGGCAGCACCCGTTTGAGTGCGACATACTTGCGGAACCCGCCCGGCCCCGAGGTGTAGCCCAGGAAGAGCTCGGCCATGCCACCCACTGACAGTTGGGTGAGCACCTCGTATCTTCCGATGCGCTGGCCGTGGTGCGGATCGGGGAGAGCGGAATTCAGCGGCTGGGGAGCCCCCCGGACCGGTGCGGACATGGGCCGAACCATAGCCCACACACCCTGTGGACGGCCTGTGGATGGCCGGGACCCCCGCTGTGGATAACCCCCCGGGTGATCCACACCCTGTGGATGGCCGGGGATAAGCGCCAACTTCCCCACATGTAGCAGGTTCGGGATTCCTCAGGGGTTCCGCGAGCTTGCTGACTTTTCCACAAGCCCACAGCCCCTTCTGTTACCTCTGATCTAAATAAATACCTATTCACTCAGTACAGAAACAGAGGGCCCTGGGGACAAGTGGAACTGTGGAGAAACACCCCCGGCCCATGGCCATCGGCCACCGGCTGCCGGACAGCGGCTCCCGGACCCGGCAGGCCCCTCAGTACCGGCCCCGGATGAGCGAGACGAGGGTGAGGCGGGCGCGAGGGGCATCCAGCTCGATGCCCACGTCGCAGCCGGCCAGGAGGAACTCCAGGGTGACGGGGCCGTGGCGGGGCAGCAGGCAGCGCTCCTGCCAGGCCTGGACGGCGAGGCGGAAGAGCTCGCCCAGCAGGGTGTGCCGGGTTTCGGATGGCAGCTGGTCCATCCCGGGCTGCAGCTCGTACGGGATGCAGACCGTGAAGGCCTGCGCCAATTGCTCGGAAATGGCGGATTCGATGGAAGCCATGACTGGGGAACTTGCGAGAAGCATACCGGGAGGAGGGCCTGTGTTTTCGGGGGTTTGGCGGGACTCCCCCCCGGGGTGGACCGTAGAAACGCCAGTGCCCGCGAGGGTGGGGTGGTGAACGGGAGGAAGGAGGATGTGGGGCGGGCCCCCTCGTGCCTGGGAGGAGCGAGGGCTATAGCCGTGGGAGCGGGGGCTCACGCATGGCGAGCGGAACGAGAGTGGACGGTTGGGGGCGGGTGCTGGCGGCGGTGCTGCTGTGCGGGCTGCTGGGGGCCTGCCGTGAGGAGCAGCCGCCCCTGGTGGGCTCCTCCAGCCAGGTGCGCTTCTCGCAGGAGGCGCTGGCCTTTCCGGCCACGTACGTGGGTGCCACGCGGGAGGCCTCGGTCCGGCTGGTGAGCGCGGGGCGCTCGGGGGTGAGGGTGGTGTGGAACGGGGTGCAGGGGCCCTTCTCGGTGGAGGGGCTGCCCGCGGAGGTGAGGCCCTCGGAGGAAGCCTCGGTGAAGGTGCGTTTCACTCCGGGTGCGGAGGGGACGTTCTCGGCCACGCTGGTGGGCACGGACGAGGCGGGCCGCACGGTGACGCTGCCGCTGTCCGGGGAGGCGCGGCTGGCACCCCCCTGTCCCATGCCCTCGGCCTGCCACCGCTTCACGTTCGACCCCGAGCGCGAGGAGTGCGTGGAGGAGGTGCTGGAGGACGGCACGGGGTGCGATCCGGGCAACGCGTGCGTGCTGGACGCGGTGTGCCAGCAGGGCCGCTGCAAGGGGCGCGAGCGGGTGTGTGACGACGGCAACGCCTGCACCACGGACGTGTGCAGCCCGCTGGATGGGTGCCAGCCGGTGCCGGCGCCGCCGTGCCCGGGGGATGGGGCGTGCCAGGAGGGGTGGTGCGATCCCTCGCGGGGCTGCCAGTTGAGGCCCGCGCGCAACGGCACCTTCTGTGGCGAGGCCCGCGGGTGCGATCTGGCGGACGTGTGCGTGGAGGGGGCGTGCGTGAAGAGGGATCCGCCGGACCACTTCGTGTGCGCGCCGGCCTCGCCGTGCCAGGGAGAGGGCCGGTGCAAGGGCTCGGTGTGCGAGCGGCCGCCGGCGAGGCCGCTGGTGCCGGACTGGACGTACGACGCGGCGGGGCGGGATCAGAAGCTGCACGATCTGCTGGTGGGCCCGGAGGGGGACGTGACGCTGGCGGGCTTCTTCGAGAAGCCGGTGCTGGACGCGGCGGGGGAGGCGCCGGTGCAGGCGCAGGTGACGGGGCGGCGGTGCATGTTGTGGAACGAGCGGCTCTTGTGCATGGACCTGCCGCAGCAGGGGAAGGTGTCGCTGATGGAGCGGGCGACGGCGGCGCCGCGGTGGAGCTTCGATCTGGGGAGGGCGAGGCCGGACATCGCGGGGAAGTCCTCGACGCTCTTCATGGCGAGGCTGGCGGTGATGGCGCCGGATCGGCTGGCGGCGCTCTTCGAGGCGTACCCGGCGGGGCAGGACTCGAGGACGCAGTGCCGGCTGTACTACCTGGTGGTGCTGGACGCGGCGGGAGGGCTGGTGTCGGCGCAGCTGCTGGAGGATGCGCTGCTGTCCGAGTGCAACCACCCGCACCCGTTCGGGCTGGCGTCGGATCCCTCGGGGGACCTGTACGTGACGTTCAGCCCGACGGTGAACCCGGGGGCGCCGCTGAGGGCGGGGGCACCGACGCTGGTGATGGCGTTCTCGTCGGACGGGGTGCCGCGCTGGAGGAGGACGCTGCCCTTCCCGGGAGGCGAGCTGGGGCTGGTGCGGGGGCTGCTGCTGCCGGAGGGAGGAACGGAGCCGCTGCGCACGTCGGATGGAGAGCCGGTGAAGGCGCTGCCGTCGAAGCTGGGGAGGGCGGTGGCGACGCGCGAGGTGCTGGTGCCGAGCCCGGCGGGAGCGACGGTGAATCCGGACGGGGTGCCGGTGGAGTCACCGCGGTTGGAGGGGTACGCGGTGCCGGGGTTGGAGCCGGCGTGGACGTACCGGCTGCCGGCGGGGAGCAGCTTCGTGTCGAAGGAGCTGCGGCTGGGGACGTGGCCGGAGGGAGGGGTGAAGCGGACGATGGTGCTGGGCTTCGCGACGGAGGGACGGAGGCCGGTGCTGGTGGGCGTGAGGGCGGGGGATGGGAGCGAGGCCTTCCGGTGCGAGCTGGGGTACTCGCCGAAGACGATTCCACAGCTGTTCGAGCTGGGACCCGGGTCGCTGACGATGATGGACGGGGCGACGAGCTGCGGGGAGTGCGATCCCCCGTTCTCGGAGAGCAGGGCGCGGTTCCAGCGCTTCACGCTGCCGGGACTGGAGCCGGCCGAGGCCCCCTGGCCGGGGACGTTCGGCGGGCCGGGACATGATCACCACGAGGACCCGGTGCGCGCGGCGCCGTGAGGCTGCCAGAGCCTGGTGGCATGGACCGGACAGGAAGGGCTCCGGAACACCACCTTTCAGGTCATAAAAAGGGTGCATTCACGCCGTGCGGCGTCTAACATTCCCCGGGATGACCATCTCCTGGTTACCCGCTCAGCTCGAAGCCGTGTCCGAAGTGCTCGACAGGTATCCTGCGGAGAGCAATCGCTGTGAGTTGGCTGCAAGGGAGCTTCTCCCCATTGCCCGTCAGCTCGAGGTGGCGGCGAGAGCGCGCAAGCTGTTTCCCGTTGAAGGCCGCTTCCTGGTTCCCAAGCGTGGGGTACGTTGGTGGGAGCATGTCGCCGTGCACGTGCAGCAGCATGTCGTCGACGCGCTGACCGGTGCCCATGGCACTCCCGAGCAGTCCTATCTTGACCAGCACTATCTGTATCCCGACCGCCTGGCCTGGCGGGAGTGGGACGAAAAGGAAGTGGCGGTGAAGCAATGAGCCTGTTGCAACGGACTCTGCTCGAATTCATTGATGAGCGGCTCGAGTCACTCCTCCGGGTGCCGGAGATGTGGGGGTCGGACGAGAGCGTCGAGTTGCAGGTGCTGCAGTTGCTGGAGCTCCGCCTGCTCACCCTGAGCCCTTCCTTGAAGGAGGAGGTGGCGAGGGTTCAACAGGAATACGTCCGATATATCCGGGAGATGTTTCCAGGTGAGCCGCCCGAGTCGCTGGCTGCGTTGCTGTCGAGGCAGGGGCGTGGCGCGGAACTGACCCGCGTACTGCGGGGGTTCGTTGACATGGAGCGGAGAAGGGCCCAGGAGGCCCTGGAGCGATTCCCCTCGGGCAGGCGTTTGCTCGATGATGTGCCCGGACAGCAACGTCCCCTTCGTCACTACGAGCTGAATTGATGTACGCCACCGCGCATCGGGTGTCCCGGAACGGTCAGACGGGCGTCAACGCCTTCCTGTACCTGCATGGTCGGGACTTTCCCTGGCCCGAGAATGCCTCCTCGCTTCCGGATACGAAGCCGGGAACACCGACGGATCGTCAATCCATCTCGGTCCCACCCGGGAGCAATCCCGTCCATTCCTACCTGGATGTGGTCGCTCCGGATGGAACGCCCCGAGCCATTCTCCTCGAAGCCTTGAAGCTGTTCCGCCAGGATGTCTCCGAGCGAAGCAACCCGGCGCTCTTTGTCTTCGGCGAGGTCACCCTTCGGTTTGGAGTACGGATTGGCCTCGAATCGGAGCGTGACTCCGAGCTCGACCGGCTGCTCGTATCCCTGGAGCAGGTGCTGCCGCCGGTCTGAGGGACGCCCGAGGAGCATCCGGGGGAGCACCCGTTCCTGGCTCGCGTCCGCGCCCCTAGCTTGAGGGGGTGATCGACGAAAGGCGGTGACACCGTGACACAGCCCCCGTTTCCGAGGCGCGGCCTCCTCGCTCCCCTGGCGGCGGTGCTGGTGTGGGGTCTCGGCCCGCTCGCCGCGGCCCAGGTCACCGCCTCCGCCCGCGAGCCCCTCCTGCTCCAGGTGGGCGAGCGCCGCTTCCAGCTCCAGGTCGGCTCCCAGGCCATCTCCGGCAGCGGGCTCGAGCTGCGCCGCGTCCAGGGAGGCCTGCGCGGCAGCCTGAAGGGCCAGCCCGTGGAGCTGAAGTGGAGCGAGGACGGCGACATCACCGGCCGGGCCGCCGGCGCGTCCGTGCGGCTCGATGCCATCCCCCGCGCCCCCCAGCCCGGGCTCGTCCTGCGCGGTTGGTTCGGCGCGGATCCGGCCGAGCTGACGCTGACCCCCACGGGCATCTCCGGCAGCGTGGGCGGCTGTGACTACTCGCTGCCCCTGGCCGGCAACCGCTACGCCGGCTGGCGCACGTGCGACACCCTCCGCGGCCCACCCTCCCCCGTGACGCTGCGGATTCCCGACGACATCGTCCCGCTCGGCCTCGCCGAGGAAGGCGCCCTCCTGGCCCTCCTGCTCTCGGACGAGGCCCTTCCTCCGGCTCCCTCCCCGGGGGAGACACCGGGCGTGGGCGGCTCGGGCTCCCCATCTCCATGAGGAGAACCCAGACACAGGAGGCTCCCATGGCACGCAAGGCGTTGGCATGGCTCGCCGTGCTCGGGCTGGTGGCCCCGGCGGGCGCGCAGGAGGTACTGGACGCGGTGCCGGAGGATCTCCCCGACAACATGGACGAGTTCCGCAGGACGCCGCTCTCGGATGACTCTCCCGTCACCGCCGAGGACCTCCCCATCACCGACGAGACGGCGGGCGTGGGCGGCTCGGGGACGGCGGGCACCGGCGAGGAGGCCCGCCAGGGCGAGCTCTACGGCGAAGTGGTCAACGTACGGGGGGATCAGCTCTGGCTGCGGCATGGCGGGGCCGTCTTCCCGCTCGAGCTGACGCCACGGACCCGCTTCACCCCGGATCGGAGCCAGGCGCTCCAGCCGGGACGGGAGGTGCGGGCGCGCTTCACGCTCGAGAAGGACGGTTATGTGGTGAACGCCCTGGAGCCCGCCGGGCAGGTGCCGGCGACGAAGCAGCCCGGGGAACGGTGAGGGAGAAGAACGGATTGCGTGCACGCAGCGCCGGTCTGGGGTAATGCCGAGTCTCGTGCCGAGTGGGAGAGCGATGGAAGACCGTCCGTACGTCCTCATGTCCAGGGACGAGCCGTCACAGCCTCCCGCGTCGACCCGGATACCGATGCAGACCGAACCCGCCGCCATCGCCTTCTGCCGGGAGGTGTTGCCGGCGGTGTCACGCACCTTCGCGTTGAACATTCCCGTGCTGCCGCGCCCGTTGGACACGGCGGTGATGGTGGCCTACCTGCTGTGCCGGATCGCCGACACGCTGGAGGACGAGGCCCACGGCCCGGCGAGCGAGGTGTTGCTGGCGGAGCTGGCGCGGCTGAGCACGCTGCCGGCGGGGTGGGAGGCGGACGCGCGGCGCTTCTCGGAGGAGGGGGCGCGGGTGCTGAGGGCGCAGGCGCCGGAGGCGGAGGTGCGGCTGGTGGAGGGGACGGCGCGGGTGCTGGAGGCGCTGGCGCTGCACGCGGCCCCGGTGCGCGAGCACGTGGCGGCCTGCGTGGCGACCATGACGAAGGGCATGGGGAAGATGGGGGACAAGGGCCGCGCCTCGGGAGGAGGCCTGGGGCTGGCGAGCCTCGAGGAGACGCTGGAGTACTGCTACTACGTGGCGGGGACGGTGGGGGAGATGCTGACGCGGCTCTTCCAGTGGTACTCGCCGGCCATCGCCGAGCGCGCGGCGGCCCTGGAGCCGAGGGCGGTGGCCTTCGGTAACGCGCTGCAGCTCACCAACATCCTCAAGGACGTGCGCGAGGACCTGGAGCGGGGCAGCTGCTGGCTGCCGAGGACACTGTTGGCCGAGCACGGCCTGACGCCCGAGGCGCTGCTGGAGCCGGGCAACCGGGGCGAGGCGATGAAGGCGCATGGGCAGATGGTGGCGGTGGCGCACCGGGAGCTGCGCAAGGCCTTCGAGTATGTGATGGCATTGCCGGGGCAGGAGCGGGGCATCCGCCTGTTCTGCCTGTGGCCGCTGTTCCTGGCGGTGATGACGCTGCGCAAGCTGTATGGCAACGCGGCGGTGCTGGAGCGGCGGGCCGTGAAGGTGTCGCGGCGCACGGTGAAGTGGGTGGTGGCCTCGACGAAGCTGCTGGTGGGCCAGGACGCGGCGTTGAAGCTGATGTTCTCCACGCTGACGGCCCCGCTGCCCCGGTAGCCCCTCAGTTCCATGGCAGGGCGGAGCGTTTCGTCCAGTAGGTCTCCGGTGGCTCGCCGAGGCGGCGCAGCTTCTCCCATGCCTCGTCCCCGAGCCTCACCTCCAGCGCGCGCACGTTGCTCTGGAGCTGCTCCACGGTGGTGGCCCCGCTCAGCACCACGGATACCCATGGCTGCGCGAGCACCGCGGCGATGGCCACCGCGTCCACCGTGGCGCCCAGGCCCGCGGCCACCTCGTGCAAGGACCACAACGCCGGATCCTCGTTGCGCGCCGTGAGCCGCCCGTTGGCGACGGCCTCCTTGATGATGACACCCCAGCCCGCCGCATGGGCCTCGGCGAGCACCGGTCCCGCCGAGGGCTCCAGCAGGTTCCACGTGGCCTGCACGCAGGAGAACAGCGGCGAGCCGCCGGCACGTATGTCCAGGGCCCGCCGCAGCACCTCGGCCTGCCGGGGCCCACTGAGCGACAGCCCCACGCGCACCCCCGAGTCCCTCAGCCGTCCGAGCTCCTCCCGGACTCCCGTGTCCTCCAGCACGCCGCTCTCGAAGGTGGCCGAGTGGATTTGATACAGCCGCAGCCAGGGCCCGAGCAGTGTCTGGCTTTCGGCCCACTGCCGGCGCAGGGTGGGCAGCGAGTGGTCCTTCACCTCGTGGCGCTCGGCGTCCACGCGCCAGTTGGCGGTATAGGTGTAGCCCCACTTGGAGCCGGCCACGACGTCCTCCGGGCCCAGGCCGCGAGCCTTCAACCACGAGGCGAGGAAGGCCTCGGCCCGGCCATAGGAGCGGGCGGCATCGAAGTAGCGGACGCCCGAGAGGTACGCGGCATCCAGCACCTCATGGGCCTGGCGCTCCAGGGCCTCGGCGGAGCGATCGCCGCCGAGATCCTCCGCATGGCCGAGGGTGATGTACCCGGGGCGGCCGAGCGCGGCGAGTCCGAGGCCCAGGGGAGACACGGCGGGCCCGGAGGCCCCGAGGGTGCGTGACATGGCCTCCTGCCTACCCGAAGCGGGTGGCCGTGGGGAGGCTCGTGCGGCGGCTCTGCGGGAGAGTGGACGGCCGGATTGTGGAGAATTTGGGGACGGAGCCGGTGCCTTCCTGTAACCGAAAAGGGTCGAGGCACTTATCCACAAGATATGAGCCAGGAGAGACGAAGCCGATACGGGGTGCTGCTGCTCCTGCCGTTGTTGGTGCTCGGGGGGCTGGCGGCCGGGAAGCCGGAGTCCGGGCATTCACATGGCGAGGGCACGAAGGTGTACGCCGTCCAGAAGACCGAGGCGGAGTGGAAGCAACAGCTCACGCCCGAGCAGTACAGGGTGTTGCGCCAGAAGGGCACGGAGCGCGCCTTCACGGGGAAGTACTGGGACCTGAAGGCCGCCGGCACCTACCACTGCGCGGCGTGTGGACAACCGCTGTTCAGCTCGGAGACGAAGTTCGACTCGGGCACGGGCTGGCCGAGCTTCTGGCAACCCCTGCCCGGCGCCGTGGACACCCACGAGGACAGGAGTGGGTTCATGGTGCGCACCGAGGTGGTGTGCAGCCGTTGCGGCTCGCACCTCGGGCACGTGTTCGACGATGGCCCGGAGCCCACGGGCCTGCGCTACTGCATGAACTCGGTGTCGCTCGACTTCCGGCCGAAGTGAGCCTCACGCGCCGCGCTTGCGGAACACGACGGTGAAGTTGTTGCTGGGCATGTCGATCACCCGATCGAGCTCCAGCCCGTGGGCTCGCGCCTCCGCGGTGACGGCGCCCAGCTCGCGCACACCCCAGGCCGGGTTCCGCTCGCGCAGCGAGGCATCGAAGGCGAGGTTGCTCGGCGCGGTGGGCCGGCCCTCGATGAAGTACGCCCCGTAGAGGATGAGCGGCCCTCCGTGCGGAAGCACCCGCGCCGCACCGCGCATCAATCCCTGACACGCCTCCCACGGGGAGATGTGGACCATGTTGATGCACACGATGGCGTCCGCCGACTCCACGGACCAGGGGGAGGCACTGGCATCCAGCGCGAGCGGCTCGAGCACATTGGGCAGACCCTCGTCCCGGCGCCAGGCCTCGATGCTCGAGCGGGCGACGGCGTCCGCATCGGTGGGCTGCCACACGAGCCGCGGAAAGGCGCGGGCGAAGAAGACGGCGTGCTGCCCGGTGCCACTGGCCACCTCGAGGACATTTCCCCGCGAGGGCAGGAGCTCGCGGAGGACGGGGAGGAGGGGCGCGCGGTTGCGTTCGGCGGAGGGGGCGTGCTGTTTCATGGGTTGCGCATGCTCCCCCGACGATTGCTCCCCCGTCACAAAAATCCGCCCGATATCCCCTCTCCCCCCGGGATAGGAGCCCCCCGTCGTTCAAAGGGGGGGCAAGCCCCCCGGGGTGAGGGTATCCGAGTCCGTGTTCATCCCTGGAAGCGAGACTCCGCGTGCCTTGATTCCCTCTGTGCCCGGGGAGAGGCTCACCCGGTGCTGCCCTTCCTGCAGAGCCATCTGTCTTTGATCGCGGGAGTCCTCTTCACGCTGCTGGTCATCGGGGTCCGGGCGGCGAGCGCGGACGCGCAGTTCCGCAAGGAACTCCAGGGAGCGCTCGGCTTCCTGATGACGTTCCTGGTGCTGCGCGTGGTGGACGGGCAGTTCGGAGATGTACTGCACCCGCGGGTCCTCCCGCTGCTGCGCGTGGCGTGGATGCTCACGTTCGCCTTCGGCGGCATCCGCGCGGGCATGTCGCTGGGCGTGCTGACGCTGACGCGCCTGGGCATCCGCACCCCGCCGCCGAAGATCCTCCGGGACGTGGTGGAGATCTCCCTCTACGTCATCGCCGTGGTCCCCATCCTGCGCGCCGAGCTGGCCATCGATCTCACGAGCCTGCTGGCCACCTCGGCCATCGTCTCGGTGGTGCTGGGTCTCGCGATGCAGGACACGCTGGGCAACCTCTTCGCGGGCCTGTCGTTGCAGCTCGAGCGCCCGTACCAGGTGGGGGACTGGGTCACCATCAAGGAGATCACCGGGCGGGTCGTCCAGGTGGCGTGGCGCGCCACGAGGTTGGAGACGTCACGCAAGGAGATCATCACCCTGCCCAACAACATCTGCTCCAAGGAGGCGGTGAAGAACTACTCGCGGGGCGGGCAGCCGGTGGGGGTGGACCTGTCCTTCCATGGCCCGTACGACCGGGCGCCCAACGAGGTGAAGGAGGCGGTGCTGGAGGTGCTGGAGCAGGTGCCGCTGGTGCTGGGCGTGCCGCCGCCGATGTGCCGCTCGGTGGGCTTCGAGGAGCTCGGCATCCGCTACCAGGTGCGCTACTACGTGGAGGACTACTCGAACGCCGACGCGGTGATGGCCGAGTTCTACACGCGCATCTGGTACCGCTTCCGGCGCGAGGGCATCGAGCTGCCGGCGCAGCGCAAGCTGAACATGCCGCTCGGGGCACCGGGCTCCGAGTTCTCCGAGGAGCTGGTCGCCGACATGCTGCGGCGGGTGGACCTCTTCAAGGTGCTGCGCGAGGAGGAGCGGACGAAGCTGCGGCGGGAGATGGTGGCGCGGCGCTTCGCCCGGGGCGAGCACGTGATTGTCCAGGGCGAGAAGGGCAACACCTTCTACCTGGTGGGCCGGGGCGAGCTGAGCGTGCGCACGGGAGGGGTGGAGGTGTCGCGGCTGTCGCGGGGCAACTACTTCGGGGAGATGTCGCTGCTGACGGGCGAGCCGCGCACGGCGACGGTGGTGGCGCTCACGGACGTGGTGCTGCTGGAGCTGGGCCGGCCGGTGTTCGCGCGCCTCTTCGAGGAGCACCCGGAGCTGGCGCCCAAGCTGTCCGGAATGCTGGCGCACCGGCGCATGCAGCTGGAGGCGGCGATGACGGCCTCGGGCGAGACGCTGCCCATCACCGAGGAGGTGGACATCCTCGGCCGGCTCAAGAGCATCTTCCGGCTCGACTGAGCCCTGGAAACGAGAAGGGTGGAGACATGGAGCCCCCCAGCCCCATGTCCCCACCCCGGTACCTCGTGATCCGCGGCCCGTCCTACTTCAAGAGCTACTCGTACCGCACCTGAGAACCGCCCGAGCTGTTCACCTGTACGCTCGCGGGCTTCTTCCCGGCCTTCACCGTCGAGCCACCGGACAGGTTGCCCTGGATGCTGCGCTCGGGGGAGGCCTCGACGCGGGTGCCGCCGCTGGCGTTCACCTGGAGCGACTCGAGCCGCAGCTTGCCGGCCTCGATGACCGAGCCGCCGCTGCCGGTGACCTTCAGCTCACCCGCGCTGCCCTCGAGGCTCAGCTCCGAGCCGCCGCTGGCCGCCACCTGGACGTTCTTCGAGTCCACCCGGGTGAGCTCCACCTCGGCGCCCCCGCTGGCGGCCACCTCGAAGGTGTCCACGCGGGTGGCCTCGGCGTCCACGTCGGCGCCGCCGCTGGCCGCCACGCTCTCCACGCGCGGGCTGGTGACGTACAGGCGGACGTTCTTCAGGCCCTTGCCGAAGTAGGACGATCCCTTCTCCACCTGCGTCGTCAGCACGCCGTCCTTCACCTCGAGCTTCACCCGGGCCAGGTCGTCCTTGCTGCCCTCCAGGCGTACCGACTTGGGACCCGGTTTCACCTCGGCGTGGATGCCATGGGCCACCGCCACACCGCGGAAGTCGGGGACCTCGATCTGCCCGGCCTTGGCGGCGTCCTGCGCGAAGGCGGACGTGGAGGCCAGGAGGGCAACGGGGAGGAGCAGGGAGCGCAGCTGCATGGTGGAACCTCGGAGAAGGGAGAGGCCGCGGGGCCTCGTGTTCCTCGAGGTACGCACCGCCGCGCGAGCGATTGCACGCGGGCCGCCCGGCCGCTCACTCCCGGACGAGCTTCTCGAGGGGCGCGCGGATGGAGGTGACCTCGCCCGCCTTGATCTCCACCGGGAGCTTCAGGGTCTTGAAGCGGGGAGCCACCAGCCGCAGGGTGTACTTGCCCGGCGCGAAGGGCACCCGGAAGAGGGGCGTCTCGCCCAGCACCTGGCTGCCCAGGTACACCTTGGCGTAGGGCTCGGTGGCGAGCGTCAGGAAGCCCTTGTTCCCCGAGGGCTCGGCCGCGCCCGTACGCTCGCGCTCCAGGGCCTGCCAGGCCCGATCCGCCTCGTCCGCCGTGGTCACCTGCTCGGGCGACGTCTCCACGTTGGACGCGGTGCGTGGGGCCGTCCGGCGCGAGGTCGTCCCCTTGCCGCGCTTCGCCGGTTGCGCCGGCGCCTCGTCCTTCGGGGAGGCCTCCGTGGATTCATCCGGCGGCGAGCCCGGAGCGGTGCCCGCGTTCTCCTCTGGCGGCACGGCGGCCAGGGCTTCCGTGGGGGCGGCGGCGTCCGGTGGAGCGCTGGCTTCCGGCGGGGCCGCGGCGGCGGTCTCGGGGGTGGCGGACTCCGGCATGGCGCTCGCGGCGGCCTCGGGGGCGGTGGCCTCCGGCGTGGCGTTCGCGGCGGCGGCCTCGGTGCTCTCGGGAGTCTCGGGAGCGGGGGCGGAGTCACCCGGGATGGCGGGTGCGGTCCGGGCCTCCGGTGGGGACTCCGTGGCGGGGACCGCGGGGGCCTCCGGTGGAGGCGGGAAGAGCTGGGAGGACACGAGCCCCCCATCCAGCCTCAGCACCACGAGGGTGGCGAGTCCTCCCACGAGGAGCAGGAGGAGCAGCGCGGCCCACAGCACTCCCCGGCGCGAGGGGGCCGAGGGGGCCGAGGGGGCCGCGGGGGCCGTGGCCTCGCTGTTGGTGAGGGTGGCCTCCTCCGAGGGATCGACCTCCCGCTTCACAGGGGTGTGTCTGCGGGAGATGGGCTGGGGATGGACGGGCGTGAGCTCTTCCTCGTCCGGCTCGTCGCTCCGGGGCCCGGGGAAGGAGCGGGAGGCCGCGGGCGGTTCCGGCCCATCGTTCTCGGGCTCCACCGGCCGCGAGGGCGTGGCCGGCGGCCGGAGATAGGGAGCGGTGAGGAACTCCGGTCCCTCGTCGTCCTCGGGCTCCGGCGTCCGGGCCAGCGGCGCGCGCCGGGCGGGCGCGGTGGGGCTCTCGGAGGGGAGCGGGGGAGTTGCAGGCAACGTGGACGAGCCGGTGGGCAGGGTGACGGCGTCCTCGGGCTCCGGCGAGGGCCGGCGGGCGACGCGGGTGGAGTCGTACCGGGGCTGGGTGGCGTCCGAGTCCGAGGCGGCGGGCTGCTCGCCGGCGGGCGAGGAGCGGGGCGGCCGGATGACGGCGGTCTTCAGCCCGGGCTCGTTCTCCGGGAGGGCGGGCACGGCATCGGAGCGGCCCAGGCTGCCGCGAGGGCGCGGCTCGGCGCGGGCCGGCTCCGGAGCCGCGGCCCGGTTCTGCTCCACGGGCGTGGGGGAGCGCACCGGGCGGGGCGGCTCGGTGAGGACGGGCAGCGAGGGCAGGGTGGAGGGATCCACCTGGGCGCGGGCCGGGGCGGACGGAGCCGGGGCCCGGGGCGGCTCGATGAGGACGGGGAGCGAGGGCAGGGTGGAGGGATCCACCGGGGCGCGGGCCGGGCGGGCGCGGGCCGTGGCCGTCTGGACTCCGGTCTCCTCGGGAGGAGGAGGCGGCGTGGAGGGGAGCTGGGACGAGGAGGTGGTCCGCTTGTCCCCCGGGAGCGCGCCGGGAGGCTTCGCGACGACGGGGTAGGGGACGAGCTCCGTCTGATCCGGCCGTTCGCGGCCGGGCGCCGGGAGGTGGGGCGCGGAGATGATGGGGAAGCGCGGCGCGTTGGGCGTGGGCGTGCGCGGGGGCGGGCCCGCGGCGGCGGCCGCCTCGGGAGGAGCCGGCGGCGGGACGGGCGCGTCCTTGTCCGGGAAGAGCTGGGCGAGCTTCACCACGCCCGTGCCGTCGACACCGGCGCGGCCACTGGCCAGCAGCTGCCGGGTCTGCTCGCGGCGCTCGGCGAAGAGGCGGCGCAGCAGCTCGCCATTCTGCTCGGGCAGCCAGATGAGGGGGCCCGCCGCGCGCTCCAGGGCGCGGGCGAACTCGAGCGTGGTGGCGTACCGGTCCGCCCGCTTGCGCGCGAGCGCCTTGAGCACGATGGCATCCAGCTCGGGGGGGATGGCCTTGTTGGCGCGCGAGGGCTCGGGGATGGGGTTCTTGAGCACCGCCTGCACCACGGCCGCCGGCACCTTGCCGGGGAAGAGCCGCATGCCGGTGAGGCACTCGTGCAGCACCACACCCAGGCTGAACAAGTCGCTGCGGGCATCCAGCGGCTCGCCGAGAATCTGCTCGGGGGACATGTACCCGCTGGTGCCCTTCACCATGCCCACCACGGTGCGGCTGACGGCGGACAGGCTCTTGGCGATGCCGAAGTCCAACAGCTTGGTGACGCCCTCGTACGTCACCATGATGTTCTTCTCGGCCACGTCGCGGTGGATGACGGGCGAGGGGTGGCCGAGCGCGTCCGTGAAGGTGTGCGCGTAGTGCAGCGCGAGCGCGGTGTCCCTCACGGTGGCGAGCCCGAGGCCCATGGGCATGGGCTCGTTGGTGGCGCGGCAGGCGCGGGCCACTTCCAGGAGCGTGGCGCCGGGGACGAACTCCATGGCGAGGAACAGCTCGTCCTCGTCCACGTCCAGGTCGAACACCTGGGCGATGTGGGGGTGGTTGAAGGCGGCGGTGACCTTGGCCTCGTCCAGGAACATCTGGACGAACTCCTCCTGGCCCTGGATGTCCGGGAGGATCTTCTTGAGCACCACGGGCTTGTGGAAGCCGGCCAGGCCCCGCTTGGAGGCGAGGAAGATCTCCGCCATCCCACCGGTGCTCAGACGGCAGAGCACCTCGTAGTTGCCCATCTGCCGGCCGCGCACATCACCCGGCGCGAAGGGGAGCTTCGACCCAGCCATTCGAGAAAACCAAGCTTATAGGACTCGGGGCTCGAAGGTGAAAGCCACCCCCGTGATTTTCACCGTAATTCTTTGAAATCGCTTGATCCCGGAGAAAGGGATGCGCAACGGGCGGATTGCGCAATGGAATCGTTGCGCAATATCCTCGTTGCACGATTCGAGCAGCGGACGGGGAGCCGACATGCCACCGAGGAACATCGCAGGCGCGCCAGCGCGGGGACCGGACTTCTGGGGCCGGGAGAGGGACGTGGAGGTGGTCTGGAAGCTGCTGGAGCGAGGGAGCGTGCTGCTCACGGCTCCGAGGCGCTGGGGCAAGTCGTCGCTGATGTACGCGCTGCATGATCAGCCGTGGCCCGCCTGGAGCGTGCGGCAGCTGGATGTGGAGTACGTCGAGACGCCCGCTCAGTTCCTCACCGAGCTGGCGGCCAGTCTGATGCAGCTGGATCCAGTCCTGGGGATGCTCAAGAAGACCAAGGAGCTCCCCACCGATGATCTGCGCATGGCCCTGCTGCGGCACGGTCTGGACAAGGTCGAGCTCGATGACCTGGTGGCGCGGCTCGAGTCCGACTACTACGTGACGCGCAGCGGGGGTGAGGTGCGCTTCCACAGCAACTTCCTGAAGGACTGGTGGCTGCGAAATGCCCCGGGAGTCCGGAGGAAGCCATGAGCCAGCGCGCGCCCCTGCTGTTCAATCCCTCCCGGGCCTCCTTCGAGGAACTGGAGAAGACCTTTGTTGGCAGGTGGCCGCAGATGGAGGCGCTCGAGCGCGACCTGCTCGCGGATGGCGCGGGTCCGAGCACCCGGCACTGGCTGCTGATAGGGCCTCGTGGCTCGGGCAAGAGCCACTTCACGGAGCTGCTCAGCCGGCGGCTCCGGCAGAACCATGGGTGGGGCGTCGCCCGCCTGCCGGAGGAGCACTACCAGGTCGCCAGCGTGGCGGAGCTGCTCGAGCAGATCATCATCCGCCTGGAGGGGCTGAAGGCTTCTCCCTTCGCGCAGGAGCGGGATCCGCGCAAGGTGGAGGAGCTCGCGATCGATCGGCTGAGGTCGTGGAGGCAGAAACATGGGAAGCCCTGCCTCGTCGTCCTGGAGAACCTGGGCCAGTTCCTCGATCGGAAGCTGACGGCGCGCCGGGACCAGAGCCGTTTGAGGGAGGTCCTGATGCAGGAACCGCCCTTCATCCTGCTCGCCACGGCGACCAGCTATGTCGAGGCCACGGTCGAGCACAGTGCCCCCTTCTACGACTTCTTCCAGATCAACACGCTCGAGGAGCTATCCAGGAAAGAGGTCATCGGGCTGGTTCAAGCGCGTGCGCAATGGGACCAGGACGAGAACCTGCTTGGGAAGATGGAACAGGTCAGGCTCCGCATCGAGGCCATCTTCCACTTCAGCGGGGGTAATCCAAGACTCGTGCTGGCGCTGTATGGCGTCCTGCGGCACGGCGTCACGGAGGATCTGCATACCCAGCTCCTCGAACTGCTCGACGAGGTGACTCCGTATTACCAGGCACGACTCAACGATGTTTCCCCGCAGATGGTCCGCATCCTGACCGAGATGGCGTTGGCTGAAGGCCCGCTGACGCCGACGGAGGTCGGGCGCAGGACGCGGCTCACCACACCACAGGTCACGGCGAACATCACCAGGCTCGTCAACGAGCGATTCGTCTGTCCGGGGGGGCGGCCCGAGGACCAGCGCAGCCGCTACTACGAGCTGACGGATCGCCTCTTCCGGATCTGGATGCAGATGCGCGAGGGCGAGTCCATCCGCCAGCGGTTGCATTTCCTGACGGAGTTCTTCCAGCACTGGTATGGCCGCAACCCGGAGGAACTGAATCGTGACACCGCTCGTGTGGCCCAGACCTTCCTCGGGTCTGACTCCCAAAGAGGGCCTGTGGCAGAAGAATTGGAAGAATGGCTCTCGGAGTTGCACATCGGGTCAGGCGTGATGGAAGAGACGTTCCGCACCCACATGCCCCGGCTGGCGCGCGTTCCCAGCCTCCGTCCCCACGTCCTGGAGTGCTACCGGCGCCTGCGGGAGAGGGGCATCCTCGCGGAGGACATTCCTCCCTACTCCACCGCTCTCACCGTCCAGGAGGCACCCTCGACACAGAGAGCACTCAGCGCCCTGCACCCGGAGATGCGCGAGGCAGTGGTCCTGCTCCTGGGCCTCGCTTCCGGCGAGGCGGTGAACTCCAAGCAGCAGAGCACCGCGTAGCGGCCCATCCGCCAGCCGCGCGCCTCAGCCGGAGCGAGGGGGCACCTCGAACCGGCCATTCGCGAAAACCCCGCTCGTAGGACCGGCAGCTCCGGAGCGAAAATCCCCACCGTGATTTTCGCGTGAGAGCGCAATCACAGCGGATTCCACCCACATCCGAGTACCCACGAACCGCTGAGCCTGGTGTGACACGGAAGCTCGGGGGGTGAGGTGTCCGGGGGTTCATTCTCAAGAACCAGAAGAAAACTCCAGGAGGCACGGAATGCCCATGCCCTGGGTGCGGCGAGGGGAGGAGGCAATGCCTACCGGCGGTACGAGGGAGCTGTTCACTGTCCGGCGTGCCACGGAGGCGGGGTTGGGCAGCAACGCTTCCGGAGATCCGGCCCCGGGGTGCCGCTGCAAGGGCTTGGGCGTGTGTCCACATTGGCGGAACCGAAATTCCATCCAGGTGGCCGGTACGACGGTGGGGCAAAAAACTTTCAGTGTTCACGTAAATCAGCTCTCCACGACAAACGGAGTTCCCATGGCGACGGAGAAGGCGGAGCGCGTGCGAACGCGGGAAAGCGGCCTGGGTTACCGAATGGGACCGGGGCTGGCGGCGGTGGCGGAGGTGGGGGAGCTGCACTCGGCGGGGAGGCTGGTGCAGCTGTCGCCGGAGCATCTGACGTTGAGCCTGGCGAGGCCCACGGGGCTGAGGCCGGGCCAGCGGACGAACGTGCTGTTGGGCGTGGGAGGCGAGGCCCAGATGCTGAGGGCCGAGGTGGTGAACGAGTACCAGCCGGGCCCGGAGGAGCGGCCGGAGCTGAGCCTGCGTTTCGTGGCGCCGCCGCTGGACCAGGGCCGTCACATCGTGACGATGCTGGAGGGCTGGAGGGATCTGGGCCAGCTCGAGGCGCCGAGCTCGCACCCCATCTGGCGGGAGCGGATTACGCGGGTGGACCGGATTGGCCGCATCTTCGAGGCGCTGACGGCGAGGCGGTGCCGGGGGATGGCGCGGTGCGCGGGCGGGGATGTGGAGCTGGTGGCGGCGCTCTACGACAAGTACGACGGGCGGGTGTCGTGGGAGGTGAGAGGCTCGCTGCCGCCGGTGCCGTTCACGCTGGAGGTGTTTGGCTTCAGCTCGGTGCTGCACTTCTGGGTGGAGCACGCGGTGTACGAGGACGGGCTGTGGGGTGTGCCGCTGCCGCGGGAGCTGGTGCGCTACCGGCACCGCAAGCTGAGGAGGGCACCGGCGGGAGAGGGGTGCTCGGCGCGGTTCGGGCATCCGCTGTGGCCGCAGGTGCGGGTGGAGCGGGAGCTGACGGATATCTCGTACGAGGGTCTGTCGTTCGCGACACAGCCGGGGGAGGACCTGCTGTACCCGGGGCTGGTGCTGCCGGAGCTGGAGGTGGGGGTGCCGGGAGGGGAGCCGGTGAGGATGCGGGCGGAGGTGCGCAACATCACGGGCACGGCGCTGGGCCGGCGGTGCGGGATGAAGGTGGAGCCGCTGGGGGAGCGGGAGCTGGCGCGCTGGCGGGAGCTGGTGGAGGAGCAGAGCCATCCGAACACGCGGGTGTCTGGGGATTGGAACCGGGGGACGTGGGAGCTGTTCGAGCGCTCGGGGTACTTCCGGCTGTCGGGGAAGAGCCCGGGGGACTTCGCGCGGATGCAGGCGGAGTACCGGGAGGCGCACGAGAGGCTGGAGGGGTACCGGAGGCTGGGCTACCGGGTGGTGAGGCCGATGCCGGGTGGGGAGTCGGTGGAGGCGAGCCTGTCGTGGCTGAAGCCGTACTCGGGGAGCTGGCTGGCGCACCAGCTGGCGAGACACCAGCCGCGCAACGAGAAGCTGAGGAGCACGGCGCGCGAGGCGTTGCGGGACGTGTATTTGAGAGGGTTCGAGCCGGCGCAGACGGATCCGGAGGTGAAGTGGTTCCTGGCGTACTGCGAGGCGAACGTGAGGTGGGTGCGCTTCACGGCGTTCGACTTCGCGGAGTGGTACCAGCACACGGGGCAGGCGTGCATGGTGCCGTTCCGCTTCATGGAAGCGGACGCGAGGCGGGAGTGGGAGATGCCGGAGGGCTTCAGCCTGGGGGCGCCGGCGGAGGAGGAGAAGGCGGCGCTGTTCGAGCGGCTGAAGGAGACGAGGCCGGAGGCGTACCGGGAGGCATTGGACCTGGTGCCGGAGCGGTTCGGGCTCGAGAGTCTCAAGGCGAAGTGGGCCGAGGCCGGGCTGAAGCGGGAGCGGGACGTGCTGGTGGCGCGGAAGGACGGGCGCGCGCTGGCGGTGGGAATCCTGGAAACGGCGCACGTGGGGTTGAACCTGTTCCACGTGCTGGACGGGCTGCGAGTCATTTCGCTGGTGGACGAGGCCTCGGAGGAGGGGCAGCAAGCGCTGCTGGCGCTGCTGGCGGGAGCGGCGGAGTGGTACCGGGCGCGAGGGCTGAACGTGTTCGTGCACTACGTGGAGACGGAGCACACGGGGTACACGGAGAAGGCGAAGCTGGTGGACCTGGGAGAGGGACGTATCTGGATCCTCTCGGCACAACTGCTGCCGGACTTCATCGAGCACCTGTGCGAGGCGACGACCCCGAGGGGAGATCTGTGAGCAAATATCCCCTCGCCCCCCGGGAGAGGGACGGGGTGAGGGTGCCACGTCTCCCGGGTTGAGCCCGTGCGATGCTCCCTCTCCCTCTGGGAGAGGGCTGGGGTGAGGGATTGAGCGGTCCGTTCCTGTCCAGACGGCCTGTCAGAGCAAGCTCAATCCATCCGAACCGTTCCCATGTTCAACAGACAGGAATGGCTTCGGATGGAGGGTGACGATGTTTCCCTTTTATCTCCGTGGACCGCAGTTCTTGATGTTCTACATCACGCTGCTGGGGGTGGGATTCATCGCGGCGTACCTCCTGATCAAGAGGCTGCGCGGGCCGGGCGACGAGGGCACGCCAGCGGATCGCGATCTCGATCCCTACGCGATGGCGTTCCTGGCGGGGGGCGGGAAGAGGGCAGCCGATACGGTGATTGCCCATCTGGTCGAGCGGGGCGATCTCGTCTACGACGCCCAGGCCAAGCGCCTCCTCAGGGGCGAGCGAGCCCACACCTCCAGGTTCTGGCATCCGCTCGAGCTCGCCATCCACGACTCCCTGCCCGAGGACGGGCGGTCGATCGGATCGGTCCATCAACAGGCGATGGTGGTCGCGGAGGAGCTCTTCGCGAAGGAGCTGATCAGGAAAAGGTTGCTGCTCTCCAGCGATGAGCGCCTCCGGCTCAAACGCATCCCCAGTTACCTCCTGGGAGCGATCATCATCATCGGCCTGGTGAAGCTCGACCTCGCCCAGTCGTGGAACCGGCCCACGGGATACCTGAAGGTGCTGCTCGTCGTGGGGACGGTGGGGTCCATCCTCTTCGTCAAGCGCATGACGCGGGACACGCGGACGCTCCGGGGCAAGCGGGTCGTCAAGACCCTGTGCCGGCAGAACGCGGCGCTCGTCACCACGGCGCGGGCACAGGCGGCGTCCGGGTTGCCGGAGAAGGAGTCCCTCCTGCTCATGGGGCTCTTCGGCCTCTCCGTGGTGACGCTGCCCGCCCTGGCGGAGTTGCAGCACTCGCTGCTGCACCTGGCGGCTCCCCTCATGAGCGGTGGCGGCTGGACGTCCGGGGGAGGAGGTCCCTACTGGTACGGCGGGGGCGGAGGAGGGAGCAGCTGCAGCGGCTCGGGCGGCAGCAGCTGCGGAGGAGGCGGAGGCAGCAGCTGCGGGGGTGGGGGCGGTTGTGGCGGCTGTGGAGGCGGCGGATGACACCTGGGGAGCGGTGGCCGGGGACGTTGGGGCTCGGGATGGGCTGGAGGCCCGAGCTGGCCCACTTCATCGATCGCCATCCGGGGCTCGGCTTCGTCGAGCTGCTCGCGGAGGACTTCGAGCCCCGGGGTCCCTTGCCGCCGGCGCTGGAGAACCTGCGCGAGCGGGGGATGACGTTCGTGCTGCACGGGGTGTCGCTCTCGCTGGGGGGAGCGGCACCCCCCGAGCCGCGCCGGTTGGAGCACCTGGCCCGGGTCGCGGAGCGCGTGGGCGCGGTGCTCGTCAGTGATCATGTCTGCTTCGTGAGGGCGGGGGGCCTCGAGTCGGGACACCTGCTGCCGGTGCCGCGCACGCGCGAGATGCTGGAGGTGCTGGTGGAGAACGTGCGGCTGGCGCGGGAGGCGCTGCCCGTCCCGCTGGCGCTGGAGAACATCGCCACGCTGGTCGAGTGGCCCTCGCCGGAGCTGGACGAGGCCACCCTGCTCGCGGAGCTGGTGGAGCGCACGGACACGCTGCTGCTGTTGGACCTGGCGAATCTGCACGCGAACGCGAGGAACCATGGCTGGGAGCCGCTCTCGTGGCTGGAGCGTCTGCCATGGGAGCGGCTCGCCTACGTGCACATGGCGGGAGGCGTCGAGCAGGGGGGCCGCTACCACGACACCCACGCGCACCCGTTGCCGCGCGAGCCGCTCGAGCTGCTCGCGGCCCTGTGTGAACGGACCCGGCCCCCGGGCGTGCTGCTCGAGCGGGATGACCATTTTCCACCGGACGCGGAGCTGGCGGCGGAGCTGGACGCCATCACCGGAGTCCTCTCGCGAGGGGAGGGGGCGCATGCCGTCCGATGACGCACGGCACCGGCTCGAGCGGGCGCAGGCCGGCTTCCTGCGGGCCCTCACGGGGAGCGCGCCATCGCCTCCGGGTTTCGAGCGCTCGGACGTGGAGGCGGCGGCGGAGTCCCTCGCGTCCAAGCGGCGCCGGGCGGTGGCGCGGACCTGGCCCTCGCTGGCCCGGGCCCTGGGAGACGGGTTCCGGGAGAGATTCGATGCATTCGCCAGACAGACACCGCTGCCCGCGCGGGGTGGGCCGCTGGCGGATGGACGCGCCTTCATCGAGCTGCTGTCCCGGGAGGGCCCCCTGCCGGAGGCCGTGAGCCGGCAGGTGCTCGGGGTGGATCTCCGCTTCCGCCGGAGCGGAGATGGACTGGTGCCGCGCCGGGGATTCTCGCTGGTGCATGGCGTGCTGCCAGCAAGCGGGTACCGCCTCCTGGGTATCCGTTGGGCGGGCCACGGCGAGCGCTGGTTCAGACTGCCCGCAGGCATGGCAGTCCCGGTGGTGCTCGGCCGCCGCTGGTCGTCCCAAAGGTCGTAGTACCTGTTCACCCCGCTCATGGCGCTCTCGTGGCAAGCTACTCGGACCAGACGAGCGCCAGATCCAGTTCGAGGGCCTCGAAGGGCTCGGCGCGTACCCGCTCGCCTCCGGCGAAGGAATGGACGAGCAGCCATTCCCTCTCGATGAGCCGGAACACATCAATCGTCTGGGCCAGCGGATCCACGTGCCACACGTGCCGCACGCCTTCCCGGGCGTAGATGCGCATCTTGTGGCCCTTGTCCCTGCGCCGCGTGCGCTCGGAGAGGACCTCGCACGCCCAGTCCGGCGCGAGATCGTAGTGTGCTGGAGCCTCTTTGCCTCCCACGGCGCGCGGCAGGCGCTCACGCCTCCACCCGGCGAGGTCCGGTACGAGCTTGTCCGGGCCGGGGCCGAGGTGCAGCTCGGGTTCATCGATGATGACCCACCCGCCCGGTCCACTGCTGCCAAACTTGAAGGGCCCCATGAGGATGCCGCCCAGGTTCGACGTGACGTTGGCATGCGGGCGGGCCGGACGCGGACTGAGGTGCAACGCACCGTTCATGATCTGCGCCACCATCTCCTCCGGCGCTGCCTGGAAGGCCGCCTCGACGGACGGGGCGTTTCGCTCGGTGGACTCGGACTCGGGTGGACGGCGGATGGCCATGACTGAGGATTTCATCATGCCCCTCGCCCCGTGCAATGCCGGGGCCGGGAACCGTCTCCCTTCGAGACTCTCCACTCGACACCCTACGCGCGCGCGTCCTTCCACTGCAGCTCCGTCAGCTCCCGGCCGAGCTGCTCCCTCCGGCTCTCGGCCTCGGTGACGGCCTGCCCCCATCGCTCGACGTCATGGGTCCGCGCCTGCTCGGGCGAGAAGATCTCCGCCACCTTCCGCAGCAGTCCGCACAACCTCTCCACATCCGCGCGCGAATTCTCGGTGGCCTCCTTCAGCCGCCGCAGCGAGTCCTCCAGCAGTGGCTCGGCCACCACGCGCTTCAGCTCCTCGGCGGTGTTCACCTTCGCGCCCCTGCCCAGCAGGCCCGCGAGCACGCCTCCGAGCAGCGCCGCTCCCAGCACCGCCCACCCTCCATGCTTGCGCGCCACCCCCGTCACCATCGCCGCGCCCACTCCCGCCACTCCGCCCCTCTTCGCGAAGCCCCAATCGAAGAAGAGCGAGCGCGGCTCCACGAGCCGGCCGAACCGGTCCGCCAGCTCCAGCCGCGCCTTGCCCCCGGCCTTGTCCTCCACGTCTCTCGCCAGCTCGCGCGCCAGCACCTGGTCGAGCCGCTGGCGCAGCGCGTGCGAGCGCGGCTCCACCCGCGCGCCCAGCTTCTCCCGGAAGGCCCGCGTCAACGCGCGCTGTGTCTCCGGCAGCCGCGGCTCCAGCTCGCGCACGCTCTCCTCCGCGAGCCGGGGCAGCTCGCCCTCCAACCGCCGGCCCTCCTCCCGCAGCAGATCGTCCAGGCCCAGCCGCAGGCGCGTGAGCGTCTCCGGCCTCAGCCTCGCCAGCTCCCTCATCCCCAGCAGCGCGTGCACGTCCGCGAGCACGCCGCTCCAGTCCTTCAGCGCCTCCTCGAGCAGCACCCGCTGCCGCCGCGCCAGCGCCTCCGCCACCTGCGCGCGCAGCGCCTCCAGCCCCTCGCCCGTGCTGCCCGACACGGTGAGCACCGGCAGCGTCCGCGCGGGCACCGCCTCCCGCAGCACCGGCTCGAGCCGCTCGCGCGCGGTGCCCGCCGGCATCCCCTCGGGCAGCGCATCGCAGCGCGTGAGCACCACCTGGAGCGAGCCCTCGGGGAACGCCTCGGCGAGCCGCGGCAGCCACGCCAGCACCTCCCCGGACGGTGCCTCCCCCGCCGTGAGCACCAGCAGGCAGTGCTCGGCCAGCCCGCCCACGCTCAGGCCTCCGGTTTCCCCGCCGCCGCCCGACTCCACCTCCAGCCACTTCCAGGGCACCTCCGTGCCCAGCGCCCGCTTCAGCGTGCTCTTGCCCACCCGGGCCGCGCCCGCCACCGCCACCACCGGCCGGGCGATCCGCTCCAGCTCCGGCTCTCCTCGCTCCAGCTCCCGGGCGAACGGCACCTGCTCGAACAGGTGGCTCCGCTCGTCCGAGAGCCGCCGGGCCAGCTGTGCCTGCTCCCGGATGTGTGCCTCGTGCTTCATGGCCCTCCTCCCTCGCACCGTCAGCGTAGCGCACCCACGCCCGGTGATATGTTCGTTGCGGAACACTCGCCGGTCGTGGCATCAGGAGTTGCACTGACGAAGCAGCCATGCCGCGAAGGCGCTCATCAGGCGGGCGCTGCTCCCCGCCAGGGATGTGGGGAGCAGCGGGCAGGGGGGAGAGGCCGATCGTGGCCGAAAGAACCGAACCGGTTTGAGGCCATACCATGATGAACATCCCGGGCCACACGTTGCTCGAGCCCCTGCGAGCGACGAGCGCCAACCACCTCTTCCACGCCGTGTGTGGGGCGGACAACCGGCCCGTCATCATCAAGACGCCCCTGCAGCCCTCGCCCGGCCCGCGCGAGTGGGAGCGCTACCGGCGTGAGCAGGGCCTCCTCCAGCGGCTCCGGGACGTGCGAGGGGTGCCCCGCGTCCATGCGTGCGAGCTCACCCACTCGCGCCCCCTGCTGCTGCTGGAGGAGGTGGAGGGGGAGCCCCTGTCCAGACGCGTGGGCCAGCGGCTGGAGATCACCCGCTTCCTCTCGCTGGCGATCTCCCTGGCCGCGACGCTCGGCGAAATCCACCGGCGCGGCGTCATCCACAAGGACCTGAAGCCCTCCAACCTCATCCTCACGCCAGAGGGGGAGGGGTGCATCATCGACTTCGGCTCGGCCACGCTGCAGCGGGTGGAGCACGTGGACTCGGCGCTGTCCTACGCCATCGAGGGGACGCTGGCGTACATGTCCCCGGAGCAGACGGGGCGGATGAACCGGGCGGTGGACTACCGCACGGACTTCTACTCGCTGGGCGTCACCTTCTACGAGCTGCTCACGGGCGCGCTGCCCTTCCAGGCGCAGGACGCACTCGGCTGGTTCCACGCGCACCTGGCCGTGCGTCCGAGGCCGCCGCACGAGGTGCTCGAGTCGGTGCCGCCCGCCCTGTCGGCCATCGTCATGAAGCTGCTGGCGAAGGTGGCCGAGGAGCGCTACCAGGGCGCGGACGGGCTGAAGGCGGACCTGGAGCGGTGCCGGGAGCGGCTGCTGCGCGGGGAGCGCGAGGCCTTCGCGCTGGGCGAGCAGGACTTCCCGCACCACTTCCAGATGCCGCAGCGGCTCTACGGGCGCGAGGCCGCCGTGGCCACGCTGTTCGAGCGCTTCGAGCGGACGGCGCGGGGAGGCCGGCCGCAGCTGGTGCTCGTGAGCGGCTACTCGGGCATCGGCAAGTCGGCGGCCGTCCACGAGCTGCAGCGGCCGGTGGTGGAGCGGCGGGGCTTCTTCCTGCAGGGCAAGTTCGATCAATTCCAGCGGGACGTGCCGTACGCGACGCTGTCGCAGGCCATCCGCGGGCTGGTGCAGCAGCTGCTGGCGGGCACGGACGAGGAGCTGGCGACGTGGCGCGAGCGGCTGCACGCGGCGTGGGGCGAGCAGGGCCAGGTGCTGGTGGAGCTGGTGCCCCAGTTGGAGCTCGTCGTGGGCCGGCAACCCGCCGTCCAGGAGGTGCCGCCCGCCGAGGCGCAGCACCGCTTCCACCGGATCTTCCAGCGGTTCCTCGGTGCCTTCACCCACGCCGGGTATCCGCTCGTCGTGTTCCTGGATGACCTGCAGTGGGCGGACCTGGCGAGCCTCAATCTCATCCAGCACCTGCTCGTGGACCCGGAGGTGCCGCCGGTGCTGTGGGTGGGGGCCTACCGCGACAACGAGGTGAGCCCCTCGCACCCGTTGATGCTGATGCTGGATGAGCTGCGCAAGACGGACGCGCGCCTCACCGGCATCCGGCTCGAGCCGTTGAGCCGCGGGCAGCTCCAGCAACTCGTGGCCGACGCGCTGCCGGGAGTGGGGGAGGACATCGTCGCGCCGCTCTCGGCCGTGGTGCTGGAGAAGACGGGGGGCAATCCCTTCTTCCTCATCCAGTTCATGCTGACGCTGCACCAGGACGGGCTGGTGACGCGCACGGCGGAGGGGCGGTGGCGGTGGGATGCCGCGGGCGTGCGGGCCCGGGGCTACTCGGACAACGTCGTCGACTTCATGGTGGGCCGGTTGCGCCTGCTGCCGGAGCAGACGCAGCACCTGCTGCGCCTGGCGGCGTGCGTGGGCAATGTCTTCCCGCTGCCGATGCTGGCCCTCGTCTCCGGCCTCACGCGGAACGAGGTGGAGGACGGCCTCGAGCCCGCGCTCCAGGAGGGCCTGGTGGCGCGCGGGGGCCCGGAGCAGTTGCGCTTCCTCCATGATCGCATCCAACAGGCGGCGCAGGCGCTCATCCCCGAGCGGGAGCGCAAGGCCGTGCACCTGCGCATCGGCCGGCTGTCGTTGGAGCGCCTGACACCCGAGGAGCTGCGCGAGAAGCTCTTCGACGTGGTGGGGCAGCTCAACGCCGGGTTGGAGTTGCTCACCACCCCCGAGGAGCGGCTGCGCGTGGCGCGGCTCAACGCCGAGGCGGGCTGGAGGGCCAGGCGCTCGACGGCGCACCGCTCGGCCATCGTCTATTTCACGACGGCCTTCGAGCTGATTCCAGGAGATCCGTGGACGACGGACCCCGCGTTCGCCTTCCAGCTGCGGATGGACCAGGCCACCAGCGAGTTCATGAGTGGCAACACCGCCGGGACGCTCGCCCTGGCCGGGGAGCTGCTCTCCCAGGCGCGCACCCCCGCGCAGACCGCCGCCGTGTACCGCCTGAGGAGCGAGCTGCACCTGGCCGCCGGGGAGATCCAGGCGTCCGTCTCCAGCCTGCTGGAGTGCCTGGAGCGGCTGGGCATGCCCATCGCGCTCCATCCCTCCTGGGAGGAGGTGGTGGCCGCCAACGACGAGGTGTGGGCCCTGCTGGGCGAGCGCTCCATCGAGAGCCTCGTGGAGCTGCCGCGGGTGGAGGATCCGGACCTGCAGGCGGTGCTCAGCATCCTGGGCGCCCTCTTCACGCCCACGTTCTTCACCGACAACCACCTGCTCATCCTCACGCTCTCACGGCTGGTGGCGCTCAGCCTGCGGCATGGCAACAGCGAGGCGTCCGTCCACGGGTACTCCTGGTACGGCCTGGTGCTGGGGCCCGCCTTCAAGAAGTACCGGGAGGGGTATGCCTTTGGCGAGCTCGCCTGCGCGCTGGTGGAGCGTCATGGCTTCGCCTCGGCCCGGGGCATGGCGCTCTACAGCCTGGAGCTCATCAACTACTGGACGCGGCCCCTGTCCCGCTCGCTGGAGCTCATCCGCGGCGCCTTCCACCACGCGCTGCAGGGCGGGGACTTCCAGGTGGCGTGCTACTGCTGCAACCACATCGTCACGGACTGCCTCGCGCTGGGCTACCCGCTGGATGACGTGTACGCGGAGTCCGTGGCCCGCTACGACTTCGCCCACCGGGCCGGGTACCTGGACGTGCGCGAGGTCATCCGCTGCACGCGGGCCTACATCCAGCAGTTGCGCGGGCACACGCGCTCGTTCGGCTCGCTGAGCGGCGAGGAGCTCGAGGAGGAAGCCTTCGAGGCGGGGCTGACGCCCGAGCGCATGAGCACCATGCGGTGCTGGTATTGGATTCTGAAGATGCAGGCGCGCTTCATGTGCGGCGCGTACGCGGAGGCGCGGGAGGCGGGAGAGAAGGCCGCCGCGCTCGCCTGGTCCTCCCTCGGCCACATCCAGCTGCTGGATTTCCACCTGTACCGGGGGCTGACGCTGGCCGCGTGTCCACCGGGGGAGGCGCCCGGGGAGCGGGAGCGGTGGCTGGAGGAGATTGGCGGGCACCAGCGGCAGCTGGCGGAGTGGGCGGGCCATTGCCCCGAGACCTTCCTGGCGCCCGAGCGGATGGTGGCCGCGGAGCTGGCCCGGGTGATGGGGCGCAACGAGGAGGCGGCGCGCGCCTACGAGGACGCGGTCCACTCGGCCCGGGAGCATGGCTTCATCCAGAACGTGGCGCTGGCCAGCGAGCTGGCGGCGAACTTCTGGCGCGAGCGGCGCTTCCAGACGATCGCCGACGCCTATGCGCGCTCGGCGCGGGAGGCGTACCTGCGCTGGGGCGCCCTGGGCAAGGTGAAGCAGTGGGAGGCCCGCTGGCCGGACCTCGCGCTCGCGGTGGACTCCCAGGGATGCGAGGACAGCACGGGCTCGACGCGCATCGACGCGCTGACGGTGGTGAAGGCCCAGCAGGCCATCTCCGGGGAGATCGTCCAGGAGCGGCTGGTGAACACGCTCCTGCAGGTGGCCCTCGAGAACGCGGGGGCCCGGCGGGGCGCCCTGGTGCTGGCGCGAGGGGACGAGCTCCGGGTGATGGCCATCTGCGGCGTCTCCCCGGGAGAGGCCCTCGTCCAGCCGGAAGCCGAGGCGTCCCGGGAGCTGCCGTGGACGCTCCTCTCCTACGTCAAGCGCACGCGCGAGCACGTGCTCCTCGGCGATGCCACGCGGCCCCATGCCTTCGTGGCCGACGAATACCTCGCGCGGGGCCGGGTCCGCTCGGTGCTGTGCCTGCCGCTGCTGCGCCAGGAGGCACTCTACGGCGTGCTGTACCTGGAGAACGAGCTGACCACCGAGGCCTTCACCCCCGAGCGCCTCACGCTGCTCGGGCACCTGGCCTCGCAGGCCGTCATCTCCATGGAGAACGCGAGGCTGTACGCGGAGGTGCAGCACGCGGAGGCGGCGCTGCGGCGCGCCAATGACGAGCTGGAAGCACGGGTGGAGGAGCGGACGCGGGAGCTGAGGCAGGCCCAGGCCCACCTGGTGGACACCGCGCGCGCGGTGGGCATGACGGAAGTGGCCTCCAACGTGCTGCACAACGTGGGCAACGTGCTCACCAGCGCCGTGGTCAACCTGGAGGTGCTGCGCGAGACGGTGGCGGGCTCGCGCCTCGGCCGGCTCAAGCAGGTGTCGGCGCTGTTGGAGGAGCACCGCGGGTGCCTGGAAGAGTTCTTCACGAGGGATCCCCGTGGGCTGCGGATGCCGGACTACATCTCCGCGCTCGCCGAGACGCTCCTGGCGGAGCAGACGAAGGTGTGCGACGGCCTGACGGAGATGGGCTGGCACGTGGAGCACATCCGCTCCATCGTCCAGGTGCAGCAGGACTACGCCAGGACGGCGCTGCTCCTCGACGAGTGCGAGCTGTCGGAGCTGGTGGACGACGCGCTGCGCATCCAGATGCCGGCGCTCGAGCGCCACGGCGTCACCGTCATCCGCGAGGTGAGGGATTCACGCCGGGTGCGGGTCGACAAGCACAAGGTGCTGCAAATCCTCATCAACCTCATCAGCAACGCCAGGTACGCGCTGGATGGGGTGCCCGAGGGCGAGCGGCGGATGTCCGTGAGGCTCTCCCTGGAGGGGGACCTGGCGCGCATCCAGGTGGTGGACAGCGGCGTGGGCATCTCGCAGGGCATCCGCGAGCGGCTCTTCTCGCACGGCTTCACCACGCGCCGGGACGGGCATGGGTTCGGCCTGCACTCGAGCGCGCTGGCGGCCCAGCTGCTGGGAGGCCACCTGCTGCTGGAGAGTGACGGGCCAGGCAAGGGTGCCACCGCCACGTTGGAGCTCCCGCTCCAGTAGGGAGTGGACGTGGCCGGAGGGGGGCGGGGAGGGTCGTTTGACGGGGCTCCTCGGGCCCTGGCAGCCTCGACGTCCCTTCCCCCAGGTGAGCAGGAGCCTCCGTCGTGACCGACCTCTTCACGCCGCTGTCCCCGACCCAGAAGGCCGACTTCCACCGGCGCTACCTCGCCTACCTGCGCGGGCGCGACGGCGAGCCCCAGTGGCAATCCCATACGTTCTCGGTGCGCGAGGCGTTCTACCAGGAGGTGGAGCAACGGCCCGTGCGGCGCACCGGAGCGCCCGTGGTGCGCCAGGACGTGTTCGACCGGCACCACGTGCGGTACCGGCCCGAGGAGAAGCTGGACGAGCCCACGCTCTGGGCGCTGTGCGTGGCGAAGACGAACCGGAGCGAGCGCTTCGGCGTCGAGTACGCCCACCGGATTGGCACCGCGGAGCGCAATGGCGATCCGGGGGACCCGGCGACGTACATCGGAATCGAGGAGTTCTATCACACGCGGATTCTGCGGGACGCGCTGCGAGTGATTGGGCTCGAGATGGAGATGTTGGATCCGGGCCTCGGCCAGCAATGGCTCATCAAGACGATGGCGCGGCTGCCGAAGAAGCTGGGCCTGCCGTTGATTCTGTGCGGGGAGATCACCGGCGTGGCGATGTTCCACCTGCTGCTGCACAAGGCGCGGGAGCTGTTCTCGGACCAGCCGGAGCCGCTGGCGCGCATCGAGGAGCTGTTCGCGCAGATCATGGTGGATGAAGTGGGGCACGTGCACTACGCGCGCAGCCAGCTGGACGGACCGGGGCTGGCCATCGCGAAGCGGCTGCTGCCGTTGGTGGCACGCGGCATCGTGGATGGGATGCCCGAGTACTACCAGCTCTTCGGACGCGAGCGGCTCATGGAGGAGGTGCTCCGCGCCGACGTGGACGCCGCCGCCCGGCCGTACCCGGATCGCTTCATCCCGTTCGACACGGAGGAACGGGCCCGGTCCGCGGCGTGAGGGCCTCCTTCATCGCGGGCGACTCTGCGGGATGGTCATCGGATGGCGAGTCGGAGGCTGGCGCAGCACGATTGGCCTGCTAACTTGCGTGGCAGCGCGGGATGTGCCCGCGCGGAGCCAGGGACGATGCTCGAGACGCTAGAGCTGAAGTACGTAGGGCCAGCACAGCATATGATGCTGGGGTTCAACCCCCGGCTCAACCTGCTCACGGGCGACAACGGGCTTGGCAAATCCTTCATCCTGGACACGGCCTGGTGGGCGTTGAGCCGCACCTGGCCAGGAGAGGAGGCTCAGCAGGCGTGGCCTCAGCCCGGACGCCGCAAGAAGGCCTTCATCTCCTACCAGGTTCGCGGAAAGAGCAGATCCAGCAAGCAGACCGCCCGGTTCGATCTCAAGACCTGGTCCTGGAAGCGCTCGCAGGGAAGAAAGCCCAATCCGGGGCTCGTCATCTATGCCCGCGTCGAGGGCGGCTTCTCCGTCTGGGACCCTGCCCGGAACTACTGGAAGGAAGGGAAGCTGGACGAGGGCGGTCTCCCCGAACGCAACCACGTGAATTCCTATCAGTTCTCGCCCAGGACGCTCTGGTATGGATTGCCCGGCGAGGAACCGAATACCCTGCTCTGTAATGGCCTCATCAGCGATTGGGTCACCTGGCAGCTCAAGGACTCACCTGAATACAAGACACTCTGTGAGGTGCTCGAGGTCCTTTCTCCCGGAGAGGCGGAGACCTTGAAACCGGGAGAGCCCGTGCGCCTCAGCCGTACCGATGCACGCGTGTATCCCAGCCTCGAGCTCCCCTACGGCAGGATTCCCATCATCCATGCCTCCGCCGGAGCCCGCCGCATCCTCGCGCTCGCCTATCTGCTCGTGTGGACCTGGCACGAGCATGTCCAGGCCTCGCATCTGGCCGACGAGCTCCCCACGGATCGCATCGTCCTGCTCATCGATGAGTTGGAAGCGCATCTGCATCCACGCTGGCAGCGGCTCGTCCTGCCGGCCCTGCTGAAGATCGTCACACGTCTGCAGGAGGGGGCCAGCATCCAGGTCATCGCCGCCACGCACGCACCCCTCATGCTGGCCTCCGTCGAGCCGTTGTTCGACACGGAACGGGACGCGCTCTTCGATTTCGATCTCGTGAAGGATGCACACGGAGCGAGGACGGTTCAGGTACGCAAGACGCACTGGCGCCCGCGAGGAGATGCGAATGCCTGGCTCGTCTCCGACATCTTCGACCTGGGGGAACCACGCTCCGTCGAAGCCGAGAAGGCGCTCGAGCAGGCCACGGCGGCCCTGCGCGACCCCGGGTTGGACATCAAGGAGGTCAGGCGCATCCACCGCCAGCTGCACAAGGTGCTCAAGGACACGGACCCCTTCTGGCCACGGTGGGAACTGAGAGCGCGTGCCGCGGGAATCGCGCCATGATTCACGTCGAGCCCCAGCCCGAGCCCAGGGACTTCGATGCGAAGGTGCGCCGGCCCGGCCGGAAGGTCCTGACACGCAGTCCCCAGAAGATGCCGGAGTTGTGGCGCAAGTGCCTGGGCCAACTCTGGGATGCCTATGGGGGTATCTGTTCCTATCTGTGTGTACGGATCGCACCGGGCACGGGGTCGCGTACCGTCGAGCATCTTGCTCCCAAGTCGCAGAACCCCCGTCTGGCCTACGAGTGGTCCAACTTCCGGCTCGTCTGTTCCTTGATGAATGCCCGGAAAGGGGTCTTCGAGGATGTCCTGGACCCCTTCGACGTGCAGGACGGTTGGTTCATCCTGGAGCTCTCCTCGCTCGAGGTGCTGCCCGCTCCCGAGCTGAAGGCCAGCGTGAGACGGCGGGTGCTGGACACCATCCACCGTCTGAGGCTCAACGACCGGGAGTGCCGCAAGGCTCGCGAGGAGCACTACGACGCATACCTCCGGCACTTGAGGGACCCGAGCGAAGGTCTCACCTTCAAACAGCTCATGGAATGGAGCCCTTTCGTGGCCATGGAGCTGAAGCGGCAAGGCCTCGTTCCCTCGGCGCTTTCACCCGCGCGCGCCGCGGCTCGACGCAAGAAGGCCAGGGCGAAGCGGCCAGTGCCCAGGTAGGGCCTTTCGTCTGCTCCAGATTCCGCCCCGCTACACCCCCGGAGCCGTGCCCTGGGCGCGCTCCTCGCGGCGGCGGCGCACGGCGCGCCAGAGGAGCCACAGCCCGAGCAGCAGCACCAGCACCGCCGCCACGGTGAACATGGCACCCATGCGGCTGGCGCGCGGCCGGTTGTCGTGCCACAGCGTGAAGCCCGGCGTCTCGGGGTTCTTGAGGAACCGGTTGACGGAGACGACGGTCCGGTTGGCCTCCTTCTCCTCCTCCATCCACTGGTGCGACAGCGGGAACTCGCCCCGGACGGTGACGAGCACCGGCCGGTAGATGTTCTGCTGCTCGCCCCGGGGACTGCGGCTCCGCTCGACCCGGGCTTCCTGGATCTCCCCCGGGTAGAAGGCGAGCGGCCGCTCCTTCGTCAGCCAGCCGCTGCGGGTGAGGGCACAACCCCCGCCCCGCTGACACTGCAGCTCGATGCGGGCCTTCGTGTCCAGGAAGCTCAGCCCGAAGATGAAGAAGGGCACGGACAGGGCCAGCACGCCCAGGGCGGCGATGAACAGGGAGCGCGAGGGGGTGACGGAGGGCGCGGAGTCGCTCACGGCCCCGTCATAAACCCGCTCCCGGGTGCGGAGCACGCGCAAACGCACGTCCCGCTCCGTTGGACCGGTACGCACCCCGCCCCTCCCGAGTGTCCACCACCGGTGCCCCCTCCTCCTTCCCGGGTGCGCTCCGGGTGAATCCAGGGCATCGACGGGACTCCCAGGAGGTGGAGATGAAGGCGGTGGCCGTGTTCCCGAAGGGCCGCGAGGTGAAGGTCATCGACGTGCCGGAGCCCACGCTGCGCTCGCCTGGCCAGGTCCGGGTCCGCACGCTCGAGGTGGGCGTGTGTGGCACCGACAAGGAGGTGGTGGAGCAGAAGCACGGCAAGCCTCCGGAAGGGGAGGACCACCTCATCGTCGGCCACGAGTGTCTGGGCGAGGTGGTGGAGGTGGGCGAGCAGGTGAAGAACCTCGAGCCCGGGGACCTGGTGGTGCCGCGCGTGCGCCGGCCGTGCCCCCGGGCGGAGTGCGCACCGTGCCGCGCGGGGTACTCGGACTTCTGCGTCACCGGCGAGTACACCGAGCGGGGCATTCAAGCGGCCCACGGCTTCTGCGCGGAGCTCTTCGTGGAGGAGGCGCTCTACCTGCACCCGGTGCCGCGCGAGCTGCGGGGCGTGGCGGTGCTGACGGAGCCGCTCACCATCGCGGAGAAGGCCCTGCGCGAGGTGGGGCACATCCAGACGCGCATGCCCTGGGAGAAGAAGGAGGGCGGCCGGGCGGTGGTGCTGGGCGCGGGGCCGGTGGGCCTGCTGGGCGCCATGGCGCTGATGCGCGCGGGCTTCCAGACGACGATGTACTCGCGCTCGCCCAAGCCCAACCCCAAGGCGGAGATGTCCGAGTCGCTGGGCATGCCGTACGTGTCCTCCAAGCAGCACCGGGTGGAGGAGCTGGTGAAGCAGCGGGGACGGGCGGACGTGGTGTACGAGGCGGCGGGCGTGGCCAGCGCGGGCTTCGAGCTGATGAAGGCCCTGGCGCCCAACGGCGTGTATGTCTTCACCGGCGTGCCCGGCGGCGAGGAGGGCGAGCTGGACGAGGGCGAGCTGATGAAGCAGTGGGTGATGAACAACCAGGTGGTGCTCGGCACGGTGAACGCGGCGCCGGAGGACTTCGAGGCGGCGGTGGCGGACCTCGGGCGCTTCCGGACGAAGTGGCCCGGTGGCCTGGAGCGGCTCATCACCGCCCGGCATGCCCCCGAGGACTACGCCGAGGTGGTGACGGGTCGGAAGGGAAGCCACATCAAGGACATCATCGTCTTTTCCCGGGGGTGAGAAACGGGTGACACTGCGTGGGTCCCCTCTCCCCCTGGGAGAGGGCTAGGGTGAGGGTCTCTCAACCCCGAGGACACCCGCGTCCCGCGAAGAGGAGAAGCACATGGAGGGAGCCTGGCTGGACATCTCGGTGCCGTTTGGTGAGGAGCCGCCGCCGGAGGGCACGACTGAGGCACCGAGGGCGGGGCTTCCGGAGAGCTCGGCGGAGCAGGCCGAGTGGCTCAAGCGCGCGGCGTGGATGGGCACGTACGTGACGGCCCCGCCGAGCCTCGAGTTGGATCTGGAGGACATGGAGCGGCTGCCGCTGACGGCCACGGTGGGCAAGGCGCGGGTGCTGCTGCTGGACGACGTGGACTGCATCCGGGCCGACTCGCTGGCCGAGTACGAGCCGAGGGCGGGGGAGCGGTTGCTGCTGCGCACGCGCAACTCGCAGCGCGAGTGGTGGAAGCGGCCGCATGGGGAGGACTTCGTGCGCTTGTCGGACGCGGCGGCGCGGCTGCTCATCGAGCGCCAGGTGGCGTGCGTGGGCGTGGACTACGTGTCGCGCTCGGGCTTCCACTCGGACGGCGTGGCCGTGCACCAGCTGCTGCGCGAGGCCGGGGTGTGGGTCATCGAGGGCCTGGACTTGAGCGACGTGAAGGTGGGCATGCACGAGCTGGTGTGCCTGCCGCTGAACGTGAAGGCGGAGTGGGGCTCGCCCGCGCGGGCGTTGCTGCGGGCGATGCGCGAGTAGTCCACAGGACGGCATTCGGATTACGCATGGGCGGAGGGGTTCTGGGTCCTCTGCCCGTTTCCTTTGCTTGTGGAGCTCGGGGTGCCGTGCTCATGATTCAGGCCCCATGCCGGTGCCGCTCCTCGAACTCTCGGTGAAGAACTACAAGAGCCTCCGGGACGTCACGGTGCGGCTCGGGCCGCTCAACGTGCTGGTGGGACCCAACGGGAGTGGCAAGTCGAACCTGCTCGACGTCATCCAGTTCCTGGGAGACTCGGCACGGGAGGATCTGGTGCCGTCATTGGAGCGGCGCCAGGGCTTCGAGCGGGTGTACTTCCGCGGTGGAAGCAAGACAGCTCGTCTCCCCACCATCAGCATCCACGTCAAGGCGAACGTCACCTCCTATGCCCACAAGGGGGCGCCGGATGAGTACGGGCTCAGCTTCGAGCGGATGCGGATAGCGAGGCGTCTCCAGCAGCAAAGAGGGCGTATCCCCATCTTCCAGACCTATCTGACCCGAAGTGAGCACTTCACCTTCAAGCCCTCCAAGGGCCGTGGGCGGCGTATCACCATCAGCGGCGAGAAAGCGGAGTTGGTCGAGACGCGCGGCGAGAAGAAGACGACGCACGGTTTCGCTCTTCGTAGCGATTCGCTGGGGCTCTCCACCCTGCCACGGCTCTCCGCCGCGCAGGGCGGCGACGCGGTCCGCAAGATGGCCGAGCTCTTCTCCACCTTCCGGGTCTTCGACGTGGACGCCCGTGCCGCGAGACAGCCGTCCACTGTCTCGAGCAGCCCCACGCTCCAGCCGGACGCCAGCAACCTCGCGGCCTTCCTCCACTACTTGAGCCAGGACGAGGAGACCTTCGAGCGGCTGCAGGAGGACGCCCGCGCCATCGTCCCGGGTCTCGAGCGCATCCACCTGCGAAAGGTGGGTGGGGCCGCCGAGGCCGTCACCGTCGAGTTGGAGGAGTCTGGCCTGAAGGGGCGCACGACACTGGCCGAGGCCTCCTTCGGCACCGTTCGTGCACTTGCGCTGCTGGCCATGCTCTACGACCCGAACCCTCCGCTGCTCACCTGCGTGGAGGAGATCGATCACGGTTTTCACCCGTACGTCTTCGACCGGCTGGTCGAGCGTCTGCGCTGGGCCTCCAAGCGCACGCAGTTCCTCATCGCGACGCACTCACCCTCCTTGGTCAACCGGCTGCGAGCCGATGAGCTCATCGTCTGTGAGCGAGACCCTCGGACCGGGGAGTCCCGCATCCCCGCGGCCGATCCGGAGAAGGTCCGGGCCATGGAGCAACGGGCCGAAGGCAGGATGGGGCTTGGGGAGCTCTGGTTCACCGGAGCGCTTGGAGGTGTTCCGCGGTGAGTCTCAAGAAGGGGAAGCATCAGAAGGGAAAGGGTGACAAACGTCCCTCGATCGTTCTGGTCTTTGGTGAGGACGAGAACGACACGAAGTCCATCCGTGAGCTCATCGAGGGTCTTCGACCGGAGCTTGTCGGCCAGGTTCAGCACCGAAGACAACCGCTGGTCCTCATCAAGAACGCACGGCCGGAAGATGTTCCTGAACGCGCCCAGAGGATCGCGGACGCCGTGGATATCGAGCGGGCCACGCATGACGTGGCGTGTGTCTTCGCCCACGAGGACTGCGACGAAGTGGAGCCCAAGCACCTGGAGGTGTGCGCGAAGATCGAGACGGCCTTGGCGAAGGCTGGCTGCCCGGCACACGCAGTGGTGCCAGCCTGGGAGTTGGAGGCGTGGTGGTTCATGTGGCCCGATGCGGTCCAAGCCGTGAGACCGAAGAGCTGGCGTGCTCCCGATGACCATCTCGGCAAGCGAGTCGGGCTCATCAAGGACGCCAAGGAGGAGCTTCGCAAGAGGGTCGTTCCCAAGGATCTCAAGCCCGAGAAGCGCAAGGGCTTTCCGCACTACCAGGAGTCCGACTCACCGGCGATCGCACGGCAGGTTCGTGAGAAGAATCTGGCGCGGAGGCCCGGGGCGAAGAGCGATTCCTACTCACGCTTCGTGTCGAGCGTAGATGAGTGCACGGTTGGATGACGCTTGGATGGTCCTCGTAGCGACATCCGAGCGCTCGGAGTTCCCTCGGTGAGGAGGAGGACGGGCGGAGGCTGGCCTCCCGTCACCTCCCGACAGTCGGGCGCATACATCTCCTAGACGCCGCGAGGCCGCCGAAGGCGAGGGTGCCCGGGTCCCCCGCGCGCGTGGAGGAGCCTGTATGAATGGGCAGAAGACGTCGCGCGCTCCAGCCATCGAGGACCACGGCGTCATCGGGGACCTGCGCACGGTCGCCCTGGTGGCGACGGACGGGACGATGGACTGGCTGTGCTTCCCCCACTTCGACAGTCCGAGCGTCTTCGCGGCGCTGTTGGATCCGGAGAAGGGCGGGCACTTCCGGATTGCCCCGGAGGTGGACGGCGAGCGGGTGGTGCACAAGCAGTTCTACTGGCCGGACAGCAACGTGCTGGTGACGCGCTTCTACTCGCCGGACGGGGTGGGCGAGCTGGTGGACTTCATGCCCATGGGGCGAGAGGGCCATCCGGGCCGGGGGCGCGAGGTGGTGCGGCGCATCCGCGTGGTGCGCGGCGAGCTGGCCTTCCGGGTGGAGTGCATGCCCGCCTTCAACTACGGGCGGGACGTGCACCAGGTGCGGATGCTGCACGGCGGGGCGAGCTTCCTGTCGGAGACGCTGAAGCTGACGCTGGTGACGTCGGTGCCGCTGGAGACGGACGGGCGGCGCGTCACCGGGCGCTTCACGCTGCACGAGGGACAGTCGGCGGTGTTCGGCCTGCGCGAGGGGGCACCGGACTCGTGTCATGACACGGTGATGGGGCACGAGGCCTCGGAGGCGCTGTTCCGCGGCACGGTGGACTACTGGCGGCACTGGGTGGCGGGTTGCAGCTACACGGGGCGGTGGCGCGAGGTGGTGCAGCGCTCGGCGCTGGCGCTCAAGTTGATGACGTTCGAGCCCTCGGGGGCCATCGTCGCGGCGCCCACGTGCAGCCTGCCGGAGGCGCCAGGCGGCGTGCGCAACTGGGACTACCGTTACGTGTGGATTCGCGACGCGGCCTTCACGGTGTACGCGCTGTTGCGCATCGGCTTCAAGAAGGAGGCGGGGGCCTTCATGCGCTGGCTGGAGGCCCGCATCGCGGAGCTGCCCGAGGGAGAGCCCCTGCCCCTCATGTATGCGTTGGACGGGGGCGAGGTGCCCAGGGAGCAGGAGTTGTGGCACCTGTCTGGCTATGGGGGCGCGAGGCCGGTGCGCATCGGGAATGGGGCGGCGCACCAGCTCCAGCTGGACATCTACGGGGAGCTGATGGACTCGGTGTACCTGTACAACAAGCACGGAGCGCCCATCTCGTATGACTTCTGGAGGCACCTGCGGCGGCTGGTGGACTGGGTGTGCGAGCACTGGCGGGATCGGGACGAGAGCATCTGGGAGGTGAGGGCGGGGAAGCAGAACTTCGTGTACTCGAAGATGATGTGCTGGGTGGCGGTGGATCGGGCGATCCGGCTGGCGGACAAGCGCAGCTTCCCGGCGGACCGGGCGCGGTGGTTGCGGACGCGCGACGCCATCTTCGAGGAGATCATGCAGAAGGGCTGGTGCGCGAAGCGGGGCGCGTTCATCCAGTCGTACGAGACGATGGCGCTGGACGCGGCGAACCTGTTGATGCCGCTGGTGTTCTTCCTGTCGCCGGTGGACCCGAGGATGCTGTCGATGCTGGACATCCTGCGCAAGCCGCCGGCGCAAGGAGGGCTGGCGTCGGACGGGCTGGTGTTCCGCTACGACGCGGAGGCGACGGAGGACGGGGTGTCGCGGGAGAGGGAGGGCACGTTCAACCTGTGCACCTTCTGGATGGTGGAGGCGATGACGCGGGCGAGCGTGATGAGGCCGGACCTGTTGGACGAGGCGCGGCTGACGTTCGAGCGGATGCTGGGCTACGCGAACCACGTGGGGTTGTACGCGGAGCAGACGGGGCCCTCGGGTGAGGCGCTGGGCAACTTCCCGCAGGCACTCACCCACCTGTCGCTCATCAGCGCGGCGTACAACCTGGACCGGGCGCTGGGCCACAGGGACTGAGCCGCCCGCCGGGCGCGCTCGTCACCCACTGGTCCAACAATCGGACCAGTTCGCGAACTTCGCCACCGGAAGGCTCCGCGCCTCCCTTGCCCGACCATTTCCCCTCTCCCCTCGGGAGAGGAGCCCCCCGTCGTTCAAAGGGGGGCAAGCCCCCCGGGGTGAGGGTATCTCGGACCCCGGGTTGCCCCTGTGTCCGGCACCGCGGTTCCCATGAGACACTCCGGGCCGGACGTCACCGTCCCGCTCCCTGCGAGTCACGCAGATGTCACAGGAGGAGCCGTTACCTCCGGTCCGTTCTTCCTTCAAGGGAAGGCGAAACCCGAGAAGGGCGGAGAGCCCGGAGGAGGGAAGCCATGAACCCGTTGGACTGGAGTGGTGAGCAGTTCCTGAGCGTGTACATCCCGTTGCTGGTGCTGCTGTTGCTCGTGGCGAAGACCTGGCAGCTCACGTTGAACCAGCCGTCGGAGGAGCCGCGCCCCGGAGAGCTGGAGTTGAATGCGTACCAGGTGGCGGTGCTCCAGCGGAGGGAGGGAGTGGTGAGGGCGGCGGTGGCGGCGCTGGTGCATGCCGGGGCACTGCGGCTGGAGCACGGGGTGCTGAGGACGGTGGACGGGCCGCCGATGCGCCTGCTGCCCTTCGAGCTCGCGGTGTACGAGGCGGTGGCCGGTGGGATGGGGGATGTCTCGGAGCTGGAGAAGAAGCTGGGCCGGGAACTGGACGCCATGGAGGAGGGGCTGCGCCAGCGGGGCCTGCTGATGAAGCCCGAGGTGGCCGAGCGGTACGGGAGCTACCCGAAGTGGCTCTTCTTCGGAGCGGGGCTGGCGCTGGGGTTGATGAAGCTGATGGTGGGGCTCTCGCGAGGCAGGCCGGTGGGGTTCCTGGTGATTCTGCTCTGCTTCGCCACGGTGGTGGGCTTCTGGGCGCTGGGGGGAGTGCCCCGGCGCACGCTCCGGGGTGACAAGGCGCTGGCGAAGCTGAGGCAGGACAACGAGGCGCTGCGGACGACGGCGAAGGCGGACGGGGCGTGGGGGGTGATGAACAGCGGGAGCGTGGCGCTGGCGGTGGGGCTCTTCGGGACGGGGCTGCTGGTGACCTCGGGGCTGGGGGACCTGCGCGAGTACCTGGTGCCGCCGGGGAGCGGGGGCGGGGGCGGGGGCATGGACGCCGACTTCGGCGGTGACAGTGGAGGCGGTGGTGACAGCGGCGGTGACAGCGGCGGAGGAGACGGGGGAGGCGGTTGCGGCGGAGGCTGCGGCGGTTGTGGAGGAGGCGGGGATTGAAGCCGCCGGCGGGAGTGGGGCTGGGGTGGAGGAGGCAGCTGGCGCACTACCTCGACGAGGCGGAGGGGGTGGACTTCGTGGAGGTGCTGGCCGAGCACCTGGATCCGAAGGGAGCGCTGCCGGAGCCGCTGAAGCGGTTGAAGGAGCGGGGAGTGCCGGTGGTGTTGCACGGGGTGTCGCTGGGGCTGGGGAGCGCGGAGCCGCCGGAGCGGAAGAGGTTGGACATGCTGGCGCGGCTGGCCGAGCGGCTGGGCGCGGTGTGCGTGAGCGAGCACCTGGCCTTCGTGAGAGCGGGAGGAGTGGAGAGCGGGCACCTGCTGCCGCTGCCGCGCACGGGGGAGATGTGGGAGGTGCTGGCGGAGAACGTGAGGCAGGCGGAGGCGGCGCTGCCGGTGCCGCTGGCGCTGGAGAACGTGGCGAGCCTCTTCGAGTGGCCGGGCGAGGGGATGACGGAGGCCCGGTGGCTGGCGGGGGTGCTGGAGCGGACGGGGGTGGGGGTGCTGTTGGACGTGGCGAACCTGTACGCGAACGCGCTCAACCACGGGACGGACGCGGAGGCGGTGCTGGAGGCGGTGCCTCGCGAGCGATTGGCCTACGTGCACGTGGCGGGAGGGGTGAAGCGCGGGGGCCTGTACCACGACACGCACGCGCACGGGGTGCCCGAGGGGCCGCGGGTGCTGCTGGAGAAGCTGGTGGAGCGGGTGGGGCCGGTGCCGGCGCTGCTCGAGTGGGATGACCACTTCCCACCGCCGGAGGTGCTGGGCGCGGAGCTGGAGGCGATGAGGGCGGCGCAGGCGCGAGGCCTGGCGAGGTGGAAGGGTGGGGGCGCATGAGCGCGCGAGAGCGATTGGCGAAGGCGCAGGCGGAGCTGGCGCGGGCGTTGGGGATGGGAGAGCCGGTGCCCGAGGGCTTCGATGAGGAGCGGGTGGGAGCGGCGGCCGAGGCACTGGGGATGAAGCGCCGGAGGCTGGTGCAGCGGACGTGGCCGATGCTGGCGGCGGCGTTGGGAGCGGACTTCGCGAGAAGCTTCGAGACGTGGGCGAGGGAGAACCCATTACTGGGAGTGGAGCCGAATCCGCTGGCGGACGGGAGGCGCTTCGCCGGGAGCCTGCGAACGGCGGGAGTCTTCCCAGCGGAAGCGGAGGAGGAGTGGCTCCACTTCGAGCTGCGCTGGAGGCTGACGGACGAGGGAGGAGTGGCGGCGCGGCGAGGGGTGGTGCTGAAGACGGGGCGAGTGGGCAGGACGAAGCGGAGGATGCTGGCGGTGCGACTGCCCGGAGGCCGGGTCCTCTGGTGGAGCCTCGAGAGAGGGGAGCGCTGAAGCAGCAAGATCGAGCGCTCATCTGACCCAGACGCGGACAAATCCCCTCGCCCTCCGGGAGAGGGACGGGGTGAGGGTATCGAGCCCCCCAGGTTGAGCCCGTGTCAGGCTCCCTCTCCCTCTGGGAGAGGGTGGGGGTGAGGGTCTGGAGCTCGCCCGCCTTCCGGGCAACCCGGGTGGAGCCCCTGTCCGAGCCCCTCGGCTGCTAAGCTGCGCCCGTGCGGAACGAGCCCCTCGCGGCCCACCCAACGCCCTCCGACGTCCGGCCCTACCGGGGCCTGCTGGCCTTCGAGCCCGAGCACCGACGCTTCTTCTTCGGCCGCGGCGAGCTGGAGCGCGAACTGGTGCTGCGCGTCCGCGCGTCCATGGGGGGCTGGGGCTCGCGCTTCCAGGTGGTGGTGGGGGCCTCGGGGAGCGGCAAGTCCTCGCTGGTGCTGGCCGGGCTGGTGCCTCGCCTGCACGAGGACGCGCGCGAGCCCTGGGACACCGTCGTGCTGCGGCCCGGCGAGGCCGGCGCTGCCCGGATGCTCGAGGTGGAGGAGGGCCCGGGCCGCTTCAGCTCGCTCGGCCGGCTGCGCGCGCTGCTCTCCGGACTGCACGGCCAGGCCACCGTGCCCACGGGCCAGGGGGCCACCGTCGCCGAGGTCCTCCGCGAAGCGAAACGGCTGCGCGAGGCGGGGCCGGAGCGGTGGCTGCTGGTGGTGGTGGATCAGCTCGAGGAGCTCTTCACGCAGGTGGCCACGGTGGAGGAGCGCGAGGCCCTCATGCGGGCGCTGTGGAGACTCGCGCACACGCCCGAGGTGCGGGCGGTGGTGGTGGCCACGCTGCGGGTGGACGCGCTCGGGCGCTGCGAGCACGTGCGGGTGGACCACGAGGGGCCCCAGCTGGAGTCGGTGGTGTACTCGGCGGCGCACCGGCTCTTCGTGGGCCCGCCGCGGGCCGAGCAGCTCGTGGACGTCATCGAGGGCCCGGCGCGGGTGGTGGGGCTGGAGCTGGAGCCGGGGCTGGTGGAGGTGCTGCGGCGGGACGTGGAGCAGGAGCCCGGAGCGCTGCCCTTGCTGGAGCACGCGTTGGACCAACTCTGGGAGCGCCGTACGGGGAGCCGGCTGACGCGGGCGGCGTACGAGGAGCTGGGCGGGGTGGTGGGGGCGATGGCGCGCACGGGAGACCGGCTCTACGAGTCGCTGCCCGAGGCGGAGCGGCACCAGGCGCGGCGGCTGCTGGCGAGGCTGGTGGACCTGCGCGAGGAGATGAGCCCGCACGCGCGGCGCGAGGGGTGGAAGCAGCTGCGCCCGGAGCGGGAGGACGAGGCGGCGGCGTTCGACGCGGTGGTGGAGAAGCTGGTGCGGCACCGGCTGGTGGTGCGGGGCGAGGACGGGGGGCAGCCGCCGGAGCCGTGGCTGAGGCTGGCGCACGAGGCGTTGATCCGCCGGTGGGGCCGGCTGGTGGAGTGGGTGCGGGAGAGCCGCAAGCGGGAGCCGAGGGCGAGCGAGGCGGAGGCGCGGGAGCGCGAGCGCACGCGGTACGCGAGGGACGTGGCGCGGGTGCTCCAGGCGAGGCGGCTGCTCGAGTGGGATCTGGCGTTGGCGGTGCGGGTGCTGCGCGAGGTGGCGGAGCCGGAGCGGACGCCGGAGTGGCACCCGAGCGTGCTCGAGGCGCTGCACCGGGGGGCGATGCAGCCGCGGGTGCTCGCGGGCCACGAGGGGCGGGTGGAGCTCGCGGCCTTCAGCGCGGACGGCGAGCGGGTGCTGACGGGCTCGGCGGACGGGACGGCGCGGGTGTGGAGGGCGGACGGGGCGGGCGAGCCGGTGGTGCTGGCGGGGCACGAAGGAGGCGTCTGGTCCGCGGAGCTGAGCGCGGACGGGGCGCGGGTGCTCACCACGTCGCAGGAGGGGCGGGTGCGGGTGTGGAGGGCGGACGGGGCGGACGAGCCGGTGGTGCTCGGGGCGGACGAGGAGCGGGTGTGGCCGGCGGAGTTCAGCCCGGACGGGCAGCGGGTGCTGAGCGTGTCCGAGGACGGCACGGTGCGGGTGGGGCTGGCGGATGGCACGGGCGAGCCCGTGATGCTGCGAGGCCACGGAGGCCGGGTGCTGAGCGCGGAGTTCAGCGCGGACGGGCAGCAGGTGGTGACGGCGTCCGAGGACGGAACGGCACGGGTGTGGCGAGCGGATGGCGCGAGCAGGCCCGGGGTGCTCGCGGGGCACGCGGGCCCGGTGCGCTCGGCGAGATTCAGCGCGGACGGACAGCAGGTGGTGACGGCCTCCGAGGACGGAACGGCGCGCGTGTGGCGAGCGGACGGCACGGGCGAGCCGGTGGTGCTCGCGGGCCACGCGGGCGCGGTGACGCGCGCGGAATTCAGCCCGGACGGGCAGCAGGTGCTCACGGCCTCGCAGGACGGAACGGCGCGGGTGTGGAGCGCGGACGGCACGGGCGAGCCGGTGGTGCTCGAGGGGCACGCGGCGGCGGTGGCGAGCGTGGCGTTCAGCGCGGATGGGCAGCGCGTGGTGACGGCGTCCGAGGACGGGACGGCGAGGGTGTGGCGAGCGGACGGCACGAGAGCGCCCGTGGTGCTGAGGGGCCACGTGGCGGAGGTGCGCTCGGCGGAGTTCAGCCCGGACGGGCAGCGGGTGCTGACGGCCTCGGAGGATGGAACGGCGCGGGTATGGAATGGCCTCGGAGAGCCGGTGGTGCTCGGGGGGCACGAGGGCGCGGTGACGTGCGCGGCGTTCAGCGCGGACGGTCAGCGGGTGCTCACGGCGTCGGAGGACGGAGCGGTGCGGGTGTGGAGGGCGGACGGAGCCGGAGCGCCGGTGATGCTCGCGGGCCCCGAGGGAGAAGTGGGAGCCGGGGCCTTCAGTCCGGACGGCGAGCGGGTGGTGACGGCCTCGCGAGCGGGGACGGTGCGGGTGTGGAGGGCGGACGGAGCGGGAGAGCCGGTGGTGCTCCAGGGGTACCTGGCGATGCTGTGGCCCGCGAAGCTGAGCGCGGATGGGGAGCGGGTGCTCACCAGGTCGCAGGAAGGGGCGGTGCGGGTGTGGAGGGTGGACGGCGCGAGCGGGCCGGTGGTGCTGCGAGGCCATGAGGAAGAGGTGTGGTCCGCGGAGTTCAGCCCGGACGGGCAGTGGGTGCTCACGCGGTCGCGGGATGGGACGGCGCGGGTGTGGAGGGCGGACGGCACGGGCGAGCCGGTGGTGCTCGCGGGTCACACGGGAGGCGTCAGGGCCGCGGAGCTCAGCGCGGACGGGCAGCGGGTGGTCACCGTGGCCGAGGACGGGACGGTGCGGGTGTGGAAGGCGGATGGCACGGGCGAGCCGCGCGTGCTCGTGGGCCCGGAAGCGGAGGTGGAGCTCGCGGCCTTCAGCGCGGACGCGCAACGGGTGCTCACGGCCTCACGAGACGGAACGGTACGGGTGTGGAGGGCGGACGGCACGGGTGAGCCCGTGGTGCTCCGAGGCCATGAGGGCCGGGTGGAGCGCGCGGCGTTCAGCGCGGACGGTCAGCGGGTGCTCACGGCGTCGGAGGACGGGACGGTGCGGGTGTGGAGAGCGGATGGCACCGGCGATCCGCTCGTGCTCGGTGGACCCGAAGGCCGGATGGAGCGCGCGGCGTTCAGCGCGGAGGGCGATCGGGTGTTGTCGGTGGCGGAGGACGGAACGGTGCGCCTCTGGACGGTGGGCACGGCCCGGCTGCAGGCACTGCTGCGCGAGGCGGTCACGGGCAGCCTGACGCCGGAGCAGCGCCAGCGCTACCTGCTGGAGACTCCCGAAGAGGCGCGGGAGGGTTACGAGCGGTGTGAGCGCGAGCGAGCGCGTCACATCCAGCAAACCTTGTGATGACGAGGGAGGCGTGGCCTCCACGGTGCCTCAGAACGGGCTCATGAACCAATCCTGGTTTTGCGCGCTGCCGTTGCAGGGCCAGTCATGCAGCCAGTTGCCCATCTCGAGAGAGTTGTAGTACGGATTGGCGCAGCGCTGACTGCCAGCGTTCTGCAGCAGATTGACATTGGGCAGCCCATTGACGTTCCTCCACGACTGGTCGGTGCCCCAGCCGTCGCAGGGCACGGTGACGAGGACACGGGCCGTGGGTTCCGCATACAGACAACCCTGTGTGGCCGCATTCTGCAGCAGCCTATACCCACCATGATTGCTGTACCACGCGCGCCACTGGAAGCGTGGGTCCGAAAGGATATTGCAAATCCACTGGCGGACCCGCGGCTGACCATTATACAGGTCATTGGGGTCTGAATACAGGCACATCCCGAGGTTGTTTGAAGCGTCCCGACACTGGGTGGTGTCGCAGAGCAGGGCCACCCGCTGACCGTTTTCCATGTGCTGTGTCTGGCGGGTCAGCTCGTCTTCCGAGGGGCCGCCAGCGGCCTGCTCGAGTTCACCGCCTGTCCCGCACCCCACCACGAAGGTGAAGGCCATGATGAGCGCCCACGACAGGCGCCAGCCGCTGTTTCCCTTATCCATGCACGTCTCCTTTCAAAGGACACGTGGTTGTCTAATGCAGCGACATCCCAAAAATCGTCACAGAGAACGTCACGGTGGAGGCGGGTCGGTGCTTGCCGAGCAATCGCGGGAGCCTGGGGAAGCGTCCCCCCCCATGGAACTGGGGAGGAAGGAGCCCGCGGGGCCAACGCGCCTCCGCTAAGCGGCCGAGACCCTGCAAGTGGAGCTTCGCGAATGCGTTCCCGTCCAGGAACAGACGGGAGTCATTGCACGCATTGGCTGCACTCTCCGTAGGCGTAGGTGCCGGCGATGAAGCTGTTCACGGTGGCCGCGGAGTTGGTGGGCACCACGGGATGGTTGTTCGTGCTGGCCCAACCGCCATTCCACGGGCGCTCGGAGCCGACCAGCGGCTCCTGGTAGCCCGGATAGCTGGGGTTGTTCAACCAAGACGCGTTCCAGCCACACTTCTTGTAGGAATAGAGGTTTCCGTCAGTGCCCGTCCCCTTGAACAGCCGGCACGCGAAGTTCGTGGCGCTGCTCCACACCGGGTAGTTGACATTATCGTAGACCACCATGTTCCCGTCATTCTGGACGGCGAACTTACTCGCGTACCCGTAGTAGGCGGTGGCGGTATTGGTGCTCCACAGCCGACGAGCGTAGTCGGACGTGTAGAGCACGAGATTGCCATCGGACTGCATGGCGAGCCTGTTGCCGGCCCCGGAGGTGAAGGTTGCCCAGATCGCCCCAACGGGGCCGTAGAGCACGAGATTGCCGTCCGTCTGAACGGTCAGCATGAAGCGGCCATCACACGAGTACTTCGCTTGACCCGCGAAGAGCGTCTCGCCGGGGTACAGGAACCCGCACTCATTGATCGCCTGCGTCGCCTCGCCGAGCTCCTCGCTCGCGGCGACGTTCGACCCTTCCGCCGAGACCCCTTCGCCCTCCCCACCGGCGTCGGCCATGCAGCCGCCCATCAGCATGCTCGCCGCCAGCAGACTCGCCACCGAGCACCACATCGTCGTCTTGTTCTCGTTCATGGTTCCTCGTTCGCCTTTCGGGGTATTGCTTCCATCCACGCTTGCTCCGGTGCCAACTGCCCGCCCTTCGCATGCGAGAAGAAAGTTGCACCCCTGCCGTCACGGCAAGCGTCACGGAAAGCGTCACAGCGTACAGCCCCTGTCGATTCTTCTGGCGGCACCGCACAGGTGTAGGTGTCAGGGGACTTGCCCCTGGATGAAGCCCGCCTCGCGCTGCTCCAGCACGTGCGCCACCCAACCGGTGCTGGAGCACCTCGGCGGCACCCCGCTCGAAGCGGGAGTGCACGACGTCTGGTATTGCGCCGCCGGACCCGCTGGGCCCAAGTGACGGCTCCAGGCGGCCCCGGCTGTGTCGATATCACCCAGACGCCGCCGTTCAGGCGCGATGTCCTGCAGCGAGGAGGGCCGCTGGAGACTCCCGAGGAGGCGCGGGCAGGTTACGAGCAGTGCGAGCGTGTCATCGCTGATTCGCGGCGGAACTCCCCGGCCAGATGAGCAATTGTGCAACAACTTGTTGCACGAGTTGCCTGACGAGCCCGCCTCACATCCAGCAGGCCCGGTGGTCCTGGATGAACTGGCGCATGGAGAGGGGCGCCCGTCCCAGCAATGTCTGGGTTTCGGGTGTCACCGTCCCGGCGAGCCCCAGTCGGCACACGGTGTAGATGCCCGTCATCACCGCGATGAAGGGGACGGGCTGCTTCCGCTGGTACCAGCGCGCGGCGAAGCGCAGGGCCCCGGGCTCGGGGTAGCGGATGGGCCGGCCGAGCACCTCGGTGAAGAGCGCGGCGACCTCGGCGTAGGTGAGGGCCTCGGAGCCGGTGAGGTCATACGCCTTGCCCTCGTGCCCGTCCTCCAGCAGCGTCCGCGCGGCCACGGCGGCGATGTCCCGCGCGTCGATGAAGCCCGTGCGCCCCTTCCCCGCGGGGACGAAAATCTCATCGTGCTCGCGGATGTCGTCGCGGTGGGTGGTGCTCAGGTTCTGCATGAAGAAGCTGGGGCGCAGGAAGGTATGCGGCAGCCCGGCCTCCAGGATGAAGCGCTCCACGTGGGCGTGGGGCATCATCGGGTTCTTCTCCACCCCGAGCAGCGACAGGAAGACGACGTGCCGCACGCCCGCGTCCTTCGCCGCGCGCACCACCGGCAGCAGGTGCCGCTTCACGTCCGAGAGGGCCGGCGGGCGCAGGAGGAACAGCTTCTCCACCCCCTCCAGCGCGGGCGCATGCGTCGCCGCGTCCTCGAAGTCGAAGCGCACGGCCCCGGCTCCCGCGGGCGCCCGGGCCCCATCGCGCGACGCCACGAGCACCCGCGCACCCCCGGCCACCAGGTGCTCCACCAGCGGCGCGCCCACGTTGCCCGACGCCCCCGTCACCAGGACGCGGGGGCCCTTCGCCTCAGCGGCCGTGCTTCCCATGGCCCGCCTCCGGTGCCACCCCGCGCCAGAAGATGTCCACCATGCGCTCCAACCAGGGATCCTCCGCCTCCGTGGGGACGCGCTGGTTCGTCACGTGGGCCAGGAAGTAGCGGTGCTGGATGCCCGCGAGGAACAGGCTCGCCATCACGCTGGGGTCCCCCTCGCGCAGCTTGCCCTGCTCCTGGGCCCGCCGGAACCAGCCCGCCATCGCGAGGCTGGCGCGCGCGGGCGCGGGCACCTGCTGGTTCTCGCCCCGCAGCTCCTCGGGGGTGAGGCCCGCCTCGCGCAGCACCGCGAACGCCGGCACCATCTCCCGGAAGAAGGCGTCGATCGTCCCCGCCAGCTCGCGGATCTGCACCGTCAGCTCTCGCTCGTCCGGCCCCGCCTCCACCATGGGCAGCCACGGCGGCGGCCTGCCCACGGAGAACGCCGCCTTGAGCAGCTCCCGCTTGGTGCCGAACCGCTTGAGCAGCGCCGGCCCCGACACCCCCAGACGCGCGGCAATGGCCTCCGTGCTCACCGAGGCTCCGTGCTCGATGAAACACGCCCGGGCCGCTACCAGAATCTCCTCGTCCAGGACCTGTCGGGGACGTGCCATGACTCCACTCGCTGATTGGTTAGCTAGTGCTAACTAACTAACTCTCGGAGGGGGTTGGAATCAAGTGGGCGTGGGAGCCAACCCACCAGGGTGGGTAGCGAGGGCCGAGTCGAGGAAGCGGCCGATGCGGGCGGCCATCTCCTCGGGGAACTCCAGCATGGGGAAGTGGCTGCGGGCGGGCAGCTTCTGCACCTGGAACCAGGGGTGCGAGGAGGCGAAGGAGCGCTGGGCGTCCAGCCAGGCGGTGTCCTCGGGCTGGGCGTAGAGGTGGAGGGTGGGCACGGGGGGCGAGAGGGTGGCGAGCGCCTCCAGCGGGCTGCCGTACCGGGAGTACACCTGTTGAATCTCCCGCCCGGCGCGCTTCCACATGTCCTCGCCGAAGGAGCCCATGTCGTCGCGGACGAAGCGGATGACGTCCGGCGAGCCCACCCCCTGCAGCCACAGGGAGAAGAGCCCGTCGCGGGCCTGCTTCCACTGGGGGGACTGCAGGGCCTGGAGGGCCTGGAGGAAGGGCGGAGGCGGCTCCAGGACGAGCCAGTCCAGCAGCACGACGGCGGGGATGCGCGAGCCCAGCTGACGCCGCAACTCGAGGGCCCACCAGCCGCCGTGGGACAGGGCCACGGGCACCACCTGGCGCGCGCCGCTGGCGTCGATGACGGCGCGCAGGGTGTCCAGCACGGTGGCGTTGTCGAAGCCGGGGCCGGGCTGCTGGGACTCGCCGTGGCCGGGCAGGTCCACCACGAGCGCGCGGTGGAGGATGGAGCTCCACGGGACGAGCTTGCGGAACACCTCGCGGCTGGTGCACCAGCCGGGAATGAAGAGCAGCGTGGGCTCTCCCTGCCCCACGTCGTCATAACGGATGCGAGCCCCACCCACGCGCGTCTCGGCCATGTGTCTCCCCCCGGCGGCCCCGCGACAGGACCCGGGCCGCCATGGGGGCGAGTCATGCTCCGGGAGGGCGGGGGAAGGACAGGGGACGGCGGTGCGGTAGGGCTGTCGGCTGCCGGTCAATCCCCCTCAGGCGGCCTGGCGCGAGTCGCGCTCGGGCACGCCGAACACGTCGAGCTGCTGGCTGCGGCCCTTCACGAAATGGGCGCCGAGCGGCTCGAAGGTGCCGTCCTCGCCGAGGGCCTCGCGGCACTCGCGGGTGAGGAGCAGGGAGCGGCCGAGCACCTTCGTCAGGTCCTGCACGCGCGAGGCGGTGTTCACCGTGTCGCCGATGACGGTGTACTCCTGGCGCTGGGCGCCGCCCACGTTGCCCACGACGGCCTCGCCGCGGTGCAGGCCCACGCCGACGCGCAGGCCGGGGAACTCGCCCTGCTCGCGCATGCGGGCGGCCTCGGCGAGCATCTCCCGCGCGGCGGCCAGGGCGCGGCGCGTGTCGTCCGGCTGGTGCGTGGGCGCGCCGAAGACAATCAACATCCCGTCCCCGAGGAACTTGTTCACCAGCCCGCCGTGGGCCGCGACGATTTCACACATGCGCCCGAAGTAGAGGTTGAGCAGGCGCAGCGTCTCCTCGGGGGGCTGGGACTCGGCGAGCCGGGTGAAGCCGCGGATGTCGGTGAAGCAGACGGTGACGGCGCGGCGCTCGCCGCCCTCGGGGATGCTGCCGGAGAGCAGGTGCTCCATGACCTGCTCGCTCACGTGCATGCCCAGCAGGCCGCGCACGCGCTCGCGCTCGACGGCGCTCTCGGTGAGGCGCATGAGCAGCGAGCGCATGGAGCCGCTGGCCACCATGCCGAGCGCGCCCATGGTGACGAGGAAGATGGCCTTGGCGAGGGTGACGTAGAAGTCATACGCGCCGGTGGCGAGCATCTCCGGGGAGGCGGCGGGACGCAGGACGAAGTGGATGACGGCGACGAGCTGGGTGGCGGCGGCCAGGCCCGCGAAGAGACAGAGGCGGGGCTGGAGGCGCGGCGTCGCGGCGGCGACACCCACGGCGTAGAGGGCGGGCCCCCCGGCGGACAGGGCGAAGGCGGGGCCGTTGACGCCCAAATCCAGCAGGGCGACGACGGTGCCCATGGAGACGTCGACGAGCGAGGACGCGTAGCGCATCCACGGGCGGAAGTGGCCGGTGCGCAGCAGCAGCGAGACACAGGAGTACCAGACGAGGTACCCCACGGTGGCCGAGAGGATGAGGGCGGGAATCTGCGAGCCGGAGACGCGGCCGACGAGCACCAGCGCGGTGGCGATGACGCCGGCGCTGGTGGCGACGTGGGCCACACGCGTCTCCATGTGCCGGACGGTCTCCCCGAGGACGGTGTCGAAGCCGTCGGGGGCGGGGCTGGAGCGGAGGGGGACGCGCATGTGGAGGCAGGATAGCGCCTGGAGGAGGGCGGCGGCAGGGCGTCAGCGTTCTGGCGGGGAGCCCACGGCCGCGTCCAGCTCGGCCTGGAAGGCGCGGTGGCGGCGGAAGCCCTCGCGGAAGCCGGCGAGCAGGAGGTTGCCGCGTGCCTGCTCGCCGTGCAGCCAGAGGACCTCGGCCGCGGCGGCGAGCAGCCAGGCGGCCTTGGCGTAGCTGCGCCGGTGCTGCCGGCTGACGATGGCGCTCGCGCGCTCGCGGGCGAGCTCCAGACACCATTCGCGCAGCCGCTCGCGCTCCGCGGGCTCGAGGGAGAGGGCGGGGAGGGCCTCGGCATAGGCGCGGGCCAGCCGCTCGCGGAGAGCCTCGTCGTGGCGCGAGCCGCCCGAGTACCAGGCACCGGCCCGGGTGCCGGACTCGAGGGCCTGGCGCCAGAGCGCGTCCACGTTGCGGGGCAGCCGTGAGAGGGATTGGCCGGAGAGGAGCACGAGGAAGGCGGGCACGACGAGCCCCTGGGGGTTGTCGCCGAACGTCCACCCGAGCGCGTTCTCGCGGGCGGCGAGCGCGTGGGCGGCCTCCCAGTCATGGGCGAGCAGCCAGGCATGGGCGAGCAGCCGGCGATCGACATGTGCGGGGACCTCGAGGGAGTCCTCGGCGTCGGGGAGCGCGGCCATGGAGCCGGAGGGGGCGCGGGGTTGCTGGAGGACGGCCTCGAGGTGGCGGGCGGCCTGGAGCAGGAGGGGAGGGCGCTCGGACTCGGAGGGGAGGGTGTCGCGCAGGTCGAGGAGCCGGGAGAGGGTGGGTTGGGAGACGAAGGCCTCCCAGCGGGCGGAGCGGACGGTGCCGGGCTGGCCGAGGCGCCCGGCGGCGGAGGCGAGGAAGCCGGCGACGGTGGCGCGCAGGGGGAGGGAGGAGGGGAGGACGGCGAGGGCCTCCCGGGCGGTGGTGAGCACGGCGAGGGGTGGGCCCTCGCGCTCGAGGGCGGAGAGGAGATCCACGAAGGCGCGGGGGTGACGGGAGGGCTCGGAGAAGGCGAGCTCGCGCAGGCCGCGGGTGCCCTGGGAGAGGCGGAGGGCCTCGCGCAACCAGGCATCGGCATCGGGGCCCTCCTGCGGACGGAGGAGGGCGCTCCAGTCGCGCAGGAAGACGTCGAAATCGGGGAGGGGCTCGGAGGAGAGGTCGAGCCACTCCTGGACGAGGGGGCGGGGTGAGTGGGGGAGGAGCTGGCGCAGGGAGCGCAGCTGCTCGAGGAGGACGGGGGCGCGCTGTGCGGGGGGAGTGGAGAAGTAGACGGCGCGGAGGTAGCGGGCGCGGGCCTCGGGGAAGTCGACGTGGGAGAGGTGCTGGGGGCGGGGGCCGCGGCCCTGGCCGTCCGTGTATTCGAGGAGGGAGAAGAGGGCGCGATAGGCCTCGCGGGCGAGGGAGTGCTGACCGCGCTCGGAGGCCTCGAGGGCGCGCTGGAAGAGGGAGGTGAGGGGCTCGAGGAATTCGGCGTAGGGGCCGAGGGAGTCGTTCTCGGGCCAGAGGTCTTCCCATTCTTTTGCCTTGTCTGGGAGGGATTGAGCGAGCCCGGAGATGTCCTCGAGGAGGGAGTGGGGGTGGAGGGAGGCGGGGGCGTTGGGGTCCGCGCGGAGGGAGTGGAGGAAGGCGAGCCGCTCGGAGGGCCGGACGCGGCTGGCGAGGAGACGGAGGAGGGCGCGCAGCTGCTCGGGGGAGCAGTCCGCGAGCCGTGCGTCGACGGCCTCACGGAAGTCCGTGAGGGACAGCTTCTCCGCCGGGGGATGGGACAGGTCGACTCCAGCCATGGGTAACCAGAAGATGACCTCGGCGGTCACGTCCGGCCACCCCCGGGTTGCTCGGCTGGCTCCTCTCCGGCCCTGGATGGAGGTATGGGCGGTGATGAAGACCACCACACGGAGGCCTTGGCGCATTCAACTCGGGACGTCGCGTCCACGAGCCCCATCTGCTTCATCGTTCTCAATCAATCCCATTCTCTTGATGATTCTCGAAGCAGGGCCCAACTCGCGTCTCTGGAGTGTTTATGGCATTCATGTGGAGAGCATGGGTGTGTACGGCCTTCCTTCTGCTTGGAGGATGCGGCCATGGAAGCTCCATTCGTCCTCAGGCGGGTGCGGAGTCTGTCCAGACCAGGTACGACGTATCGGCCATGGGCGCTGTCGAGGAGGAGGAAGAGCAGGTCCGTTTCAAGGGAAACACACTGGCTGCGCGTATCTGGGTGCTGATTGGCAATGGGCAGTTCGTCGAGGCAGAGGCCTTGATTGCCGAGGGCACGGCAGCAGGTCTGCTATCCAAACCTCAGGCAACCCGGATGTTGGAGAAGATCTCTCAGCTGAATACGCGGCTGGGAGATATTCCCGCGAGTGTGCAACGTGCCCCGGACTTTCCTTCCCAGCTCAAGGACTATACGCTGTTCGAGATAGACCAGATGTTGCAGAGGCAGGATTTCAGCATCGCGGCCAAGGCCCAGTTGATGATGGCCAAGAAGCTGATCAAGGAGTTCCCCCGGCTGCTGGCGAAGTGAGGTGACACCGTGACGCATCCGAGCCTGGAAGAGCTGGAGGCGAAACTCCAGGAGGCCCGAGCCGTTGGAGGGGCCAACCGGGCCAGCCCGGAGCAGTTGCGCCTGCTGCGCGAAGTGGCCAGGGAATGCCCCGCGTTCACGCCCAATCTCCTGGAACTCGCCCGGCTGTTGTTGCTGAACGAGGAAGCGGGAGTGAGCGCGGATGCGGCCTTCGCGGAAGTCCAGCGGCTGCTGGAGCAGGCCGTCCGTGGCTCGAAGCGCAACCCCGTCGCGGTCCTGGAGCTTGCTCACTTCCTGGATGCCTTCCGCAATGTTCCTCGGGAGGCGGAGAAGCTCTACGAAGAAGGAGCAGCGGGGGCCTTGAAGCTGGTCGAGGAATCATGGACGGCTCTGCTCGACCTCTGGACGGGTGAGAACACCCGGGAATCGTTGGGGAAGGCCTTGGAACTCGCCGCGCTGGCGGAGAAGGTCTTTCCCGAATCCGGGGACATCATGCTCGCCGTGGTGACCGCGAGGAACTACGCAGCCCGAGCCGGCCTGATGGACGCAGAGGAGGCCTGAGCGGGGGGAATGTGATGGGGCGAGTCACCTGGGCCGGAGTGACCGGGCAGGTCGAGCGGTCCTTGCCTGGGCAGGCGGGCTCCTCTACCCTGCGGACCTCCCCCTGAAGTCCGCGTGCGCCCACGTCCCTGGTCCGTCCTGCTCTGGGTCCTCCGAAGGCGCGCCGCCCGTGCTCTACGTGGCCGCGCGGGTGTCCACGCTGGTGGACTTCGAGGGCCTGCTCGAACCGCGCGTGGCGCTGACTCCCGAGTTGGGCGATGAGCCGGGGGCGGGCCAGGGGCTGGCGCTCGTCATGCCGGGCGAACGCCTGACGCTCATGCACACCATCCTGGCACCTGTTGTGCTCATGACATCACCAGGAACCCCAATTGCCCCTCTCCTCACGGCGATGACACCATCCACGGTGACGGACGCTTGGTTGAACCCTCTTGGGCTTGGGTGGTGCTCTGGACATGTCGAAGCGTGTCACGCGGAGGTCCACACTTCAGTTCCTGCGATGTCTCGTGGTGGTTCTGCCAGGTCTCTTGGGATGCAGCATCAATCAATACCAGCCAGGTCACTTCCGGTTCACCACGATTGTCGAGAAGAAAGGCCCGGGGCCCGGTGGCTGGCGTGCCGCATGTATCCATGCGACTGTCATCAACAAATCGACGATGGAGCCATACTTCTGTCAATTTGGCGTAGGCATACCCATGGAGACCAAAGATGTTGCCTGGATGTCCGAGCCACTGACTCAGCGAATCGCCGCTGATTGTGCCAACAAGGCGCTCCGTGATGTGATCGCCGCTCCCGCGTCCCCACTTCCTGGCCTCGTCTGTACGCAATTCATCGACACGTTCAACGTCGTCCTGGATCGCGCCGTGCCCGGCTCGAGAGTGACGGCATGGTGTGAGAAGAAAACAAAGCCCTTCCCGGTCGAGCTCTAAGTCCATGTCAATCTCAGCGGAATATCTGCTTTCGATTGCCCGCAACTACTGGCGTTCGGACCACGAGTTCGATGGCAAGCTGGAGAGGAGCCCCGAGCTGGAGAGATTCCAGGGGTTGTGGGAAGAGAAGCTCGAGAAGATGGAGGAGTGGTGGGTGCTCCATGACGAGCTGCGGGTGGCGTTGCCTCACTTGAAGATCGGGGATGCCACCTCCACGGTGGATGCCTGCTTCCGCTGTCTCGTGTATGCGGAGCAGCAGCTCGCGGCCGAAGACCCGGAGGCTGCGCCCCGGTCGCGCTGCTGGGCCGTTGTCGGCTGCGTCAGCATTCTGGCGCCTGTCTATACGGTGTATGGCGTGCAGTACGACTACAAGGGGCGGCAATGGATCGCCCGGCGGGTCTTCTTCGAGCCGTTGCCACCTGAGATGAAGGCTCCCGCGGAGGTTGTCGCCAGGAAGCTCGAGGCGTTGTTCGGGGTGGAGGCCCTTCCTCGTGAGCTCGCCGGGACCCGGGTCCCGCTGATCGTGGAGCCACGGGAGCCGCCTGAGACCACGCTCTTTCATGCGCTCTTCACGGGCCGGCCCGAGAGCGTGCCTCTCTAGCGGACGGGGCGCACAGGTGATGGGGCGAGTCACCTGGGCCGGAGTGACCGGGCAGGTCGAGCAGTCCTTGCCCGGGCAGGCGGGCTCCTCTACCCTGCGGACCTCCCCATGGAGTCCGCGTGCGCCCACGTCCCTGGTCCGTCCTGCTCTGGGTCCTCCTCCTGTCCACGGCGGCCACGGCCCGGGAGACGCGGCAGGGGACCGTGCTCGTCGCGGGACACCCGGAAGGCGCGCCGCCCGTGCTCTACGTGGCCGCGCGGGTGTCCACGCTGGTGGACTTCGAGGGCCTGCTCGAACCGCGCGTGGCGCTGACACCCGGGCTGGGCGAGCGCCTCGCGGTGCTTGCCGTGGGAGCGCGCTCGCTGGTGGTGGTGCCCGTGCGCGACCTGGCGCGGGGCGAGCGCGTGCTGCTGCCGGTGACGGGGCGGACGGAGGCCGGCGAGCCCCGTGCGCTGACGCTGGCGCTCGTCACCCGGGAGGACGAGGTGGACGTGCACGCCCACGTGTCCCTCGGGACGCCCGGGCCCCGGGGGCTGGAGGCCTCGGCGGAGGACGGGGGGGGCACGGTGGCGGGGATGCTGCTCGCGAGCCATGAGCCGGGGGCGGGCCCGGGGCTGGCGCTCGTCATGCCGGGCGAAATCCAGACGCTCATGCGGGCTGACGAGGTTGAGGGTCGGCTTGAATCCGTTCTCCGGATGGACCGGGGGCACCTCTTCGTCACGGTAGCGGTCAAATTCAAGTCACGACTTCTTCGTCCATGGCACCTGGGCCGGGCCCGGGTGGAGGCGGGATGCTGGAAGGAGCGCGCGAGGGCGAATGTGGTGCTCCCCGTCGTCGTCACCTCCGCCATCCCCGGGCCACGCGTGCAACGCCACACCCTGGCCATCCGGCTGCCGGAAGGGGCCGGGTGTCTGTCGTTGACCCTGGAGGAGGACGGCCCCCGGACACTGCACCTCCAGGACTGGAGGTTTCCTCCATGACGAATCCCTTCCATCCGGACCTGATTCAACCCGGAGACATGGTGCGGCACTACCGGGTGGTGAGCCGCCTCGGGAGCGGTGGCTTCGCGAACGTCTTCCTGGTGGAGCACGGGGGGCGGCCCTACACCCTGAAGATCGCGGCCCGCCCACCGGGGGATGAGGACGAGGCCCGGGAAGACGAGCGGGCCTTCCGCGAGGCCATCTCCCTGGGGCACTTCCGGCACCCCAACCTGTTGACGGTCCGCGAGCTGGGCCGCTGGCCGGAACTGGAAGGGGGTCACTTCTTCTTCGTCACCGACCACGTCCCTGGCTCCACCTTCAACAGGTGGCGCTGGGAGACGCAGGCCGCGCTGAGGCGCTTCATCCGGGTGCTGGCCGAGCTGCTCCTGGTGATGGCGGAGCTGCACGAGCGCGGCGTGTGCCACCGCGACATCAAGCCCGACAACGTCCTGGTGAGGGAGGGCGATGACAAGCCGTTCCTCATCGACTTCGGCGCGGTGTTCCTGCCCGGGGCGTACACGCTGACGCGGGAGCTCCCACCGGTGACGTTCCACAACATGCCGCCCGAGGTCGCCGCCTTCCTGCGAGGGGGCGCGTGGGAAGAGGGCGCGCACTTCCCCGCGAGTCCCGCGGCGGATCTCTACGCCTTCGGTGCCCTGCTCTACGAGGCGCTCACGGATTGCCACCCCTTCAACCCACGCCTGCCGTTGGACAAGCTCCTGCTCGCCATCGAGTTCGTCCCGCCGGTGGAGCCCGTCCAGTTGGAGCCGCGTGTGCCGCCGGGCCTGAGCAGCCTGGTGATGAGGCTCCTGGCCAAGGACCCGGCGCAACGGCCCCCGAGCGCCCGGGCCGTCCACGAGGAGTTGATGCGGTTGCTGGAGGACGAAGGGGACACGGAGGCCTGGACGGTGCCGTATGCCTTCGCCACGGAGGAGGGCGCAGCGGCTCCACCCGAGGAGTCCCGGTCCGAGGCGGCGGCGGGCACGTGGGAGGTTCCCGAGTCATCCCCAGTGTCCGAGAATGCCGCTCCGGCGGCCTCTGACTCCGCTGGGACGGGTGGCGAGGAGCGGGACGCCGGGCGGCCTTCTGGCGGGTGGAGGAGGGGGCTCGCCGTGTTCGCCTTCGTGTTGCTCCTGCTCGGGATAGCGTGGGGCTTCGGCCGCACGGTGTTCGCGTCCGCCCTGGAGGCGGTGTGTTCCGGTGCGGCCTCCACCGCGCTGGTTGCGCCAGCGCCTTCCGAGAAGGGATGCGAAGCCTTGCTCTTCACCCCACCGAAGTCCTTCCGCGACACCCACGCGCTGCTCTGTGCCGCCTCCGTGCAACTCCTGGCCTGCGCGGGGGCACCGGTGCGCCCTGATGCTGGAGGTTTCCTGGAGCAGTGCCCTCCCGAAGCCCGTCAGACGGCCGCGCGGGCGGGCTTCGGGCAGATGCCCTTCACGGATGTCGAGCTGGTGACCGGTGTGGAGGTTGGCAACGAGTCGAACACGGGCCTGTTCAACGTCAGGAGCGGACCCATGGAGGGATGGATGTTCCTGCCCGGTGATGAGCGGAGCTACCGGGTGACGGGTGAAGCGAAGGTGTTCCAGAATCGGTTCTACGCGCGGTTCGACCGGATCTACCTCGACGCGCTCTACCCGACGCCCGGCATTGTGCCGTCTCCCATCTGCGCCGTGGTCGTGAGCGACAGGGAGCCGAGGAAGAAGTTCGGGGTGCTGACGTACGAGAGCGAGAATCCCAGCGGGTCCGAGGTCGAGCCCGCCAAGGTGGTGTATCGCGGCGCCGACTCCACCATTCTCAACGCACAGTTGGTGGACGTATACGTCCAGCTCCCCGGCCGCCGTTTCCCGGAGTAGGGCATCGGCCCGGAGCAGGACCCTTCTGGCCGCGAGGTGTACCAACTGGTCCGATGGTCGGACCAGTCGCGGAAGGTCACGGGGGAAGGAGACCCACGGGAGGGTCTCCCGTGCCGGTGGGGACCCGAGGGGTCGTGCGGAGGGCTTGAGTGAATCACGGCGCGAGCTAACCTGGTCGGAATGGCCGCAGCTGTTGAGCACTCGATCCTGAATCTCCCTGGCGAGCCCCGCATGCTCGATGCCGTGCGCGAGGGCCTCGCGGGGGCGGAAGAGGTCCTGCTCGCCGTCTCGTTCACCCGCTGCAGCGGGTTGCAGCTCCTCGTCGATCCACTCCAGGAGGTCGCGAAGCGAGGCCGCGTCAGGGTCCTCACGTCCACCTACCAGCAGATCACCCAGCCCGAGGCGCTGGAGGCGCTCCTGGAGATGGAGGGCGTCGAGTGCCGGGTCCAAGGCGGTCCGACCGGCTTCCACTCGAAGTTCTGGTGGTTTCGCGGGAAGAGTGGCGCCGAATGCTGGGCGGGCTCCTCCAATCTCACGAGGGGTGGGCTCGCCACCAACCTCGAGTGGAACATCCGTTCCCTGGAGCAGGCGCGTATCGAGCAGACCCGGCGGCAGTTCGAGGCCCTCTGGGGCCGCTCCGATGTGCAGCCGCTCTCTCGCGAGCTGATCCACCGCTACCGCTTGCACCGGCGGCCCGAGCGCCCGGCGCCCATTCCCCTCCCTCTGGCCGCCGATGAACTGCAGCAGGCGCCCAGACCCAACCCGGCACAGCAGGAGGCCCTGAAGAAGCTGGCCGAGCTGCGTGACCGGGGTGAGCGGCGTGCCGCGGTCATCGCGGCCACCGGCCTGGGCAAGACGTACCTGGCGGCGTTCGATGTCGCCGCGAGCCGGGCGCGGCGGGTCCTGTATGTCTCGCATCGTCTCGAGCACCTCACCCAGGCCATGAGGGCCTTTGCCCTGGTGCTCGGGAAGAAGCACCTCGGGCTCGTCGGCGGGGGCTACGTGGAGGCGGACGCGGACATCGTCTTCGCGACGGTGCAGAGCCTTCGCGGTCATGCCACGCTGCTCGGACGCCGCTGGGACTACGTCATCATCGATGAGTTCCACCACGCGGAGGCCTCTGGCTATCAGCCGCTGCGCAAGCTCATCGAGCATGCGTTCTTCCTGGGGATGACGGCGACTCCCGAGCGCCAGGACGGGCATGATGTGCTCGAGTGGTGCAACTGGAACATCGCCTACGAAATCCGTCTCCCCGAGGCAATCGATCGTGGCTGGCTGCTCCCGTTCCACTACTTCGGCATCGCGGACGAGACCGTCGACTTCGCGCGCATTCCCTGGCGCAATGGGAAGATTCCCATCGACATCCTGGAGCAGGAGCTCTCGATCGAGGCGCGCGCCGAGCTGGTGCTCGAGCAGGCGTTGCTGCATGGCTTCGATGGCCCGAAACGAGCGACCGTTGGCTTCTGCGCCAGCATCCGGCACGCGGAGTTCATGGCGAAGGCCTTCAACGCGTGGAATCAAACCGCCGTGGTGGTCTCGGGAAACCAATCCGTGGAGGAGCGCGAGCTCATCTACCGCAAGCTGGCGGACGTGACGCATCCACTCCAATGGATATTCGTCGCCGACGTGCTGAACGAGGGCGTGGATATCCCGGCCATCAACTCGCTGCTCTTCCTCCGGCCAACGGATTCGGCGGGATTGTTCCTCCAGCAGCTTGGGCGAGGGCTGCGCCTCTTTCCCGAGACGGAGGTCCTGACAGTCCTCGACTTCGTTGGCCATCACCGGAGCAGCTGGATCACGTTGCAGGCGCTCCACGACCCGAAGGGAACGGGGGCGCGAGTCGACGTCGTCGAGGGCTTCACCCTCAAGCCGCCGCGCGGCTGCGAGGTGGTGCTCCAGAGACGCACGCGGGAAATCCTCGCGAAGATTCGCCGGCTCACGACGCGGCAGCGCTGTGACGAGGCCTACCGCCTGCTCCGGGACGAGCTGGGACGCCCTCCGCTTCCCGTCGATCTCTGGCTCCGCGAGGAGCTGCCGGAGCTGAAGGATTTCCGTGGGGCCTACGGCTCGTGGCTGAAGTGCCAGCAGGCGCAGGGGGACGCTCCCGCCTGGGCGAAGGGCCTGCCGGAGGAGCACCCCGTTCACCAACTCCTCTCGGCCGCGGAGACCGACTGGCAGGCCCAACGGGTTGGGCCCTACGCGCTCTTGTGGGGGCTGGCCGCGCATCCTGATGATCCACGGGCCGGTTACGAGGAATTCTTCCGCCGCTACCCCCAATGGGAGAGGGAGCACGCGTCCTTGGACAGCTCCAAGTCATGGAAGACGCTGCGCAAGAAGGTTCCGGCGGCGGTCCTCACTCGGGAGCATCTGGCGAGCCCCATCATCACCGCGCTCGGCTCGGAACTGCTGGAGCAAGTGGAAGGACGTCTGCTGTACACCGTGAACAAGGATCATCAGGAGCGTCACGGAGGCGTACTCCGGACTCCTTCGGACCTGGCCCGGTATGGGCAGTACACACGGCCGGAGATCGTCCGCCACTTTGGCGCGCAGTACGACCCCGCGCGCCACAACATGGGCATCCTCTGGTTCGAGCAGCGTGGCGTCATCATCACGAAGCTCGATACGAGCAGCGCGAAGGAGGGGCAGCGCTACCTCAACCGTTTCATCACGAATCGGCGTTTCTCGTGGAGTAGCCAGCCCAAGATGACCCGGACGAACGAGGCGGGCCGGAAGGTGCTCGAGCACGAAGAGCGCGGCTTGACGCTGTACCTGTTCGTTCAAGGGCGCTCGCATGAGCCCGCCCTGTACATGGGCGAGGCAACATTCGTCGCGGCCGAGGGTAACAAGCCGATGGCGATTACCCTGAAGTTGGATCGGCCCGTTCCGGCCGAGGTGCAACGCGAGCTCAGAGTGGAGCTCCCGGAGGATGAAGACTCCGCCTGAACGGTGGAGGACCCTCTACTGATGCCTGCGAAGCTTCGGTTGCAACTCGACCGAGAATAAGCCTGGGTTGGGTTTTGGACTGTCAGCCGTGACTCTGTCCGAATGTGTCATTGAAAGGTATAGGATGATGTCATGTGCGCTCGGTGAAAAATTGATTCGAGGTGGTTGTGGGATTTCTAGGACGAGTTGTGCCGGTGTCAGTATTTCTTCTCTTGCGATTGCTCGCGGGGGCACTGCCAATCCTCTCGGGTTGCAGCATCAATCATTACCAGCCAGGCCACTTCCGATTCACCACGATTGTCGAGAAAACAAAGCCGGGAGCCGATGGCTGGCGTGCCGCGTGTATCCATGCGACCGTCATCAATAAATCGACCATGGAACCCTATTATTGCAAATTCGGTGTGGGAATGCCCATTGAGAACAGGGATTTTGGATTCATGTCCGAACCGCTTGCTCAGAGAATCGCCGCCGATTGCGCCAACAAGGCACTGAGTGACGTGATTGCCGCTCCCGCTTCTCCGCTTCCGGGTCTTGTCTGTTCTCAATTCATCAACACGTTCCATGAAGCCCTGAGTCGTGCCGTGCTTGGGTCGAAGGTGACGGCTGAGTGTGAAAAGAAGACCAAGCCATTCCAGGTTGACCTCTGAGCCCATGCCACTTTCAGCGGAGTCCCTGCTTTCTGTCGTCCGCAACTACTGGCGTTCGGACCATGAGTTCGATGGCAGACTGGAAAGGAGCCCCGAGACGGAGAGGTTCCAGGACTTGTGGGAAGAGAGGCTCGAGAGGATGGGGGAATGGCACATGCTCCTGGATGAGCTCCAGGCGGCGTTGCCCCGGTTCCTCATCGGGAATGCCACGGCCACCTGTGATGCGTGTTTCCGCTGCTCCGTGTACATGGAGCGGGAGCCCCTCCATTCGAATCAGGGGAATGAACAGTTGACGCGCCGCCAGGTCGTGGTCGGCTGCGTCAGCATTCTGGCTCCTGTCTATACAGTCTACGGCGCGCAGTACGACTACAGAGGCAAAGAGCGCATCGCCGACAGGGCATTCTTCGAGCCGCTTCCTCCTGAGATGCGCGCTCTCGCGGAGATCGTTGCCAGGAAGATCGAGGCGAGGTTCGGGGTCGAGGCCGTTCCTCGCGAGATCGCCGAGACGCGTATCCCGCTCATCGTGGGTCCACGTGAGCCGCCCGAGACCACGCTCTTTCATGCGCTCTTCACGGCGTGGCCCGAGAGCGTGCCTTGATGCGCTGGACGTACAAGGGCCTCACGCAATCGCTCCCCATCGGCGCCGCCGGACCCGACGGCAAGAAGCGGCCCATTCAGCTCTTTCCAAAGGTCGGGGCCCTCAAGGACCCTGGGCTGGAGGCATTCAAGGTCTACTTCCCGCACTTCCTCGGGAATCGGCGCGGCAGCGATCTCATGACTCCAGAGCTGGGCACGTCCCTTCACGCGCTTCTGGAAACCCAGGACGAGGAGCAGCGCGCTGCAATCGTCCGCCGCGTGGCGCGGGAAGAAATCCCGGAGACCTTTGGCAGGTACCTCGAGGTCATCCGGTCCTTCGACGTCACGGTGCACTCCGAGGCGCGCACGATGCAGGTGTCCCTGGAGTTGAAGCCACACGGGGCCGGGTGGGTGTCGTGGAGCTTCGCGGTGCACTTTCCTCCGCGACAGGAGGGCGGGGGCGAGGTGGAGACCAGGCCTCGTCCGAGTCCCGAGGCGATGAACGATCCCCGGACGGCGGAGCTCATCCGCGTTGCGCGGCACTACTACCCGGCGGGCTACCCCGTGTGGGAGGACGACGACGAGGAGTCCGAACCCGCCTATCGGCGGACGCCCGAGTACCAGCGGTGGCGCGCGCTCCGTGAGCAGACCTGGGACGACTGGAAGGAGTGGGAAGAGTTCCTGCGCCGCTCGCGCGCCGTGTTCCCCGGGCACCCTGTGTCTGATGTGACGCATCCCTCGGCGGATGCCTGCTCCCGCTGCTGCGTGTATCTGGAGCAGCCATTGCCGGACGGCGGACGTGCCGTGACCCGGGTGGTGGGGGCCGTCTCCATCCTCGCGCCGCTGTACCTCGTCTACGTGACGACGCACAGCGTGGGGCCCGACACGACGGCGACCTTGCCGCAGCTCGACTTCACGCCCGGCGGCGAGGCGAAGTCCTCCGCGGACGCGCTGGCCCGGCTCATCGAGCAGGTGTTCGGCTACCGCCCCTTTCCGATGGAACTGGCGGATGTCCCCCTGCCGGAGCTCCGGGTCGAGTCGCTGCACGAGTCCGCGACGCTCCTCGGAGCGCTCTTCGCGGACCGGGGCACGCTGGCCAACGTGCCCTGAGCGCGGCGGTGGCGATGGAGGCCGCCGCCGCGGTGGAACGTCCTTGTAGGGGTCCCGCAGCGTGCCCTACATGAAGATTCCTGGTGCCGTCTCCAACGCCGCACGCAGGTCCTCGACAGTCGTGTCCATCCCCTCTACGACGGTGGGAGCGTGCCACGTCACCGCGACTGTTCCCTCGGGCGACTCACACGCCACCTCGACGGTGACCCGCCCGAAGCGTCCCGGCCAGGAATGCCGCCGCAGCTCCGCGGCGCGTTTGCGTGGGTCGATGAAGGTGAAACACGGCCAGCGCGGCAGGCGGATGGTGCTCATGTCGCAACCGTTGAAGCCGACCCCATGGAGCTCGGCCTCGGAGAAGTCGCAGTCCTCAATCCCCCCCGGCTTCCACCGCCGCGTGTCCACCAGGGCCTCCCGGAACCCGAACTCGTTGCCCCGGAAGCGGCCCTTGAATCGGCACCCCTTCAGCGTCATCTGTGCCCACACCACGCCCTTCAGCTGCCCCTTGGCCTGGAGGGTGCAGTTGATGAACTGGCCCGACACAGGCACCAGCGAGCGCCCGGCCGCACTGATGATGACAGTGGAGTCGCGCACCGTGAGGTCCGGGCCGAGCCAGTAGATGGGGCCCTTTTTCAGCTCCAGCCGCTCGCCGGCAATCTCTCGCTTCTCGTAGTGGATGTTGGGAGTCACGCGGGCCTCAGAAGAAGATCATGCGGAAGAAGGTGCTCGCCATCCGCCGCCCGTGCAGCGCGAAGTTCGAGTCGGTGCCGGACAGGATTTCGTAATGGTAACCCTGTCCGCCCGGGCCCGTGATGTCGGCACCGCGGCTGTTCCAGGACAGGCCCGGGAACCGTAGCTTCATTTGAGCCTCTACCCAGCGCCCGCGAGCCTGCCGCTCCAGGAGATTCGCTCGATGCTCCAAGCCGCGATCCAGCATCGACTGAATGGCGTTTCGCTCCTCCTGACGGAGCTTCGCGGGCGACCACCTTCCCGCGATCTCCCTCACCGCGGCCTGCAACTCATCGCCCAGCCGGTCCTCCCCCGGAATGTCCCTGTAGCTCTTGCCTCGTGGGAGGACGGCGTCCACATACTGCACCCCCGACATCACTCCCCAGCTCCGAGCAGGTGACGGTGACCTTGCGTGGGCACCCCCTCCAAGGAGTGCGGCTGCCAGTTACTCAGGCCTTTCGTACCCAG